>JAKZTU010000199.1:0-9664 GCA_047516945.1 Acidimicrobiales bacterium | reverse complement strand
CTATTTCCCAAGGCGCTGGAGGAGGGGCTGGTGAACACGTACTCGCCGCGCCGGCCCCGGACCCGAACTTCAAAGAGACTTCAAAAAATGGCAAACCGCGCGCAAAGGACGGATGATGACGCTGTGCTGAATATCCCCGAGGTGCCCGACGGAATCGAATTCCGCCCGTACCAGAGCACCGCGATTCGGGCGTGGTTCAATGCCGAGGGACGCGGTTTGCTGGCCATGGCGACCGGCACTGGCAAGACCATTACAGCACTCGGCATGATTGAACGACTTGCGCGCGTCTACCAACAGCCACCAGGGCTGTCAGTCTTGATCCTGGTGCCTGAAAACAGTCTGGTCGAGATGTGGGAAGGCGAACTGCGCAAATGGGCTGTAGCCCCCGTCTGCTCGACTCATCCCAGCGCCGTCACCCGACTTGGGCAGGCCTTTCTAACCCAACGAGTGAGAGGTGGCACGACGGTCGCGGTCTGGACGGCCCAGTCGGCTGCCAACCCCAAATTCCAGTCGTTACTTCACGATTACCCGAGTCCTCGACTCTTGGTCGCCGACGAGTGCCATGCCCTCGGTTCAGCGGGCAATCAACAGCTGTTGACCGACCAATTCCACTACAGACTCGGACTCTCGGCCACTATCGACCGGCACCTTGACCCAGAGGGGACTACCGTCCTCAAGGACTACTTCGGTGAGGTGTTGCTGGATATCGGAATAGGCGAAGCAGTCCGTCTAGGGGCGCTGTGTCACTACATCTATACCCCGGTGCTCGTCCCGCTTGGCAGTGAGGAAATGAACGAGTACACCCGGCTAAGCCGCGAGATCGGCAAGCGAATCGGCCAATCCAGCGGGTTGAGCATCCAGGACTTCCACGAATCGGCAAAGATGTTCATGCTCCAAAGAGCCCGTCTACTCTGGCACGCTGAAGGCAAAGTGGGCGCATTTCGCGAAGCAGTGGAATCGCTGCCCGAAGCCCAGCGAAACTACTCCCTCGTGTACACGGCTGAAGGAGAGTCGCCGCTCACTGGAGAACGTCAAGGGCCGTTGGTCCAGAAGGTTGCGACCAGCCTAGGCCTGTGTTTCCACGACTTCGTCGGCGACACGCCCTTGGACGTTCGCTCACGGCTGTTGATAGAACTTGGGTCAGGAGCCATCGACGGCCTTGTAGCGATGAAGTGCCTCGACCAAGGAATCGATGTCCCGACAGCTCGAATCGCCCACTTCCTAGCTTCCACAAAAAACCCTCGCCAGTACATCCAGCGCCGCGGGCGAATTCTTCGGCAGCCACCAGATGGTTCCACCAAGGTCGCCAGCGCTTTCGACTACATCGCCTATCCAGAGTATGCCGAGAACTTCAATTTGGAACGCAAGCTGGTAGCGCAGGAGATCCTACGGGCCAAAGAAATGGCCGAAGCAGCCGACAACAAAAATCAGGCTATTGCCTTGCTCCGGCCTCTGCTGGACCGCTACAACCTATGGGACACACTAGGAGAAGGATGAAAGTGCCTGAGCCAGAAGTACCCGTAGCGGAATTCTATAAATCGGTAATGTCACACAGGCGGCCCGAAGTCCAATCACTCGTAATCAAATTGCTCGGATCTGAGTTCAAGCAAGCTAGCGACCTGGAGGCCCATATTTTCGCAGTGGCAGCAGAGTCAATGGCAGAGTCAATACGAGAAGGATGTGCTAGCGATGCCAGCGATATCGAGTGAACTATTTCGAATGTCGACGAGGCCAATCAACACGAAAGAGCTGATCCATGAAATTTTTGTATCTTGAGTTAGAGAATTGGCGTCCGTTTAGAGGACATTCCTCTATGGACATCGCTACCTCCGATGATCAACCGATTACCTTGATCTTCGGAAAGAATGGAGGAGGAAAGACTTCTCTACTAAACGCCATTTACTGGTGTCTCTACGGTAAAATGGACCTTGAGGTAGGAAAAGGTACACAAAATTGCGTCAATGATTATGCTGTCCAGGAAGGCGGTGCTACAAAATCTGATCCAGTGAGAGCGACCGTTGCACTCTATGCATCACAGACGAAGGACAGCAGTACCTTGCTTTACCGAATTCAACGCAAACACCGAGCATACGTTGTCAACGGAACCCGTTACGAGGACTCAGACGGCCTATCAGTAGAGAGAATCTCGCCATACAGCGGTTACACATCCGCCGACAACATCCGTGCTGCTTTTGATCATCCCGATTCACCTCTCCAAAAGTTTGAGGGTCAGCAAGCAAAAGATGTCATCGAACGGCTCCTTCCACAAGGACTCGCACGGTTCTTCTTCTACCCTGGAGAGACACTCTCCTTTCCGTTCAAAAATGATAGAACGAGCATAGGACGCCTAAAGGGCTTTCTCCGAGAGATCTCTGGAGGTAACAAGTTCGACCCCTTTGACACGTTATTGACACAGGCAAGCAAAAACCTGAGTGCCAAGTCAGGGGCGCGGGCGAGCGCAGACAAAGAAACGGAGAAACTTCAAAAAGAAATTGACAGTCTAACGAAAGACCTGAACCAGAAAGAGGCTTTGCTTCCAGGATTGAATTCCGAACTAGAATATGCAATTGAAAACTACGAAGGAATCATTGTCCAATTACAACAATTTGAGGAAATCCGAGAGGCACTTGCGGATGCTGAGTTTGCCCGCAAAAACGAAGAAGCCGCCCAATCAAAAGTCAACCACGCCGAGCAGGAATTAGCTAACGCTTTGGGAAGCGCATACTTGCACGTAGCCATGCCAGTGTTGGATGCCGTGAAGACGGTTTTTGACAAACGACGCTATCCGAACGACGTTTCAAGCGCGCTGGTAGAACAACTTCGCGACACAATGCTATGCATCTGCAGGCGGCCACTGAACGAGCATATGCTCGCAGATCTTGAGCCTTTGTCTCCCACAGATGACTCCGTTGTCAACCGCATGATCAACCTGACAAGCTACGCCACAAGCCTCCGAACCAGCACCGACGCCACGAATGCCGTCGACATAGCCAGGGTAAGACTTGATGAAGCCATTCTCTCCCGCCGAGATGCCATTGAAGCTCGGGCCGCCGCAGAAGCAATACTCAAAGAAACTGGCGCCGACCGCTTCCGAGACGTGGACCAAGGCAGCCTCGTCACCCAGCGATCAACCGCATCGAGGGAACGAAACCGTCTTGAAGTCGAAATTGCCACGAATATGGAAGGCATCGAGATCATCAAAAAAAATATTGCAGGGAAGGAAGACGAGAAGAAGGCCGCCGCTCCCAAACAGGACCAAGATATCCACGAGGCTGCGCAGATAGCCCATGAGATGTCAGGGCTGCTCCACGATATACGAGAGAAGCAAGCTGACGTGGCTCGCGCACAACTAGAGAACTTGATCAATCAGAACTACGTGCTCTACAAAAGAAACATTGAAATACGGCTAGACTCGAGCTACGTAGTTAGAGTTTATGACCAGACGGGCGACGAGACTCTTGAGAAACCTGTTGGCGACCTGTCGGGTTCAGAAACCGCGCTCCTGACATACGCTTTTGCGGCGGCGGCTGCCAAGTTGCTCCCACAGTATCAGTCGCTCGACAAACTCCTGACCACGATCCCCACATTCGATGATGAAGTAGAGAACATCCCCCTCGTTGTCGATGCACCATTCACCAACCTGGGCAATGAATACCAACAGCGTGTGATGGAACTAATGACTAAGAGATTCAGTCAAGTCTTGATATTTTCGGAAGCCGCTAAATCGGAAGTAGAAGTACTAGCGGAAGCAGTAAATAGAATTGGTGTCGAATACCTCGTGCACTTCGAGGGTCATCTAACTGACGACGCCGTCCACACGTTTGAGTGGAAAGGCACGACCCACACTTATGCCTCGGTGAATAACGAGGTCATCAAATCATCTCTCAAGCGAATCGAGCACTGAGTATGCATCAAGACACAGACCCTGCGCGCCCTGCCGTTTTCATCCCTTCACGATTCAACTCTTTGATGTCACTTGTAATACGGACAGGAAGATCCAACCAGGCGGTCTTCCCCGCTGCATTTGACCTGTTGTGCTTTAGCGCGTCAGTCGGTTATGCCCGAGGGCTAACCGGCCCTATCTCAAAGGGGAGTTCGGACAAGACTGACGGTGGTGAGGTTGTAATGAACATCCCCGACAGGAACGACAGGATTCTCTGCGACATGGTTGCCGTAACTCATACCGGATCGGACGACATCCTTGAAATCGGGAAACTGCAAGACCGGCTTGACATCTTCATGGAGTATGCCTGCGGTGGCTTGGACTACATCATGTCGCTCGCGGAGACCCGCACAGCACGTGCAGCGGTTGAGGCCATCATCCGTGGCACAGACCGCGACGACTCCATTCAAGCTCTTAGCGAGCTTATCGACCTTGGTGACAATTCTTGATTCGGACCACACGATGCCCCTGTAGCGTGACGCCACGTTGGTCGAGGCGTTGTTGCCAACCAAGCAGGTTTCCGATTGATCTGAGATCGGCATCCAAGAGCCCGAAACGTTCTTCTTGTTTGGTGAGTCGGTGAAATTTCTCGCGCCACAAGTAGTCGTCCCCAACGAATAGCTCTTTGCGGTGCAGGATTGGCGGGTTTCCCGAGGCTGAGTAGTCACGTTCGTCGATGTCTAGAGCACCGATCCGGACAAAGGTCGTCCGCCGCAGGACAGGATGTGGACTCCTGTCGAAGTCGGGGTACTCCAGGTAGGAGACTTTGGGCTTGTCGGTGGCCAGTTTGATGATGTTCGCACCATCAACCTCCCCCACCAACCATCGCGCGCAGCCTTCATATACCCGGAGCACATGAGGAAGGTCGTGAAGTGCTGATTCGTGAACATAAAGGGAAGTGGGTAGTCGCTTCCCTACTGGCGACTCGTTAGCCGCGCCGGCGACAATCTGGGAGTCACCAGCGCTGAAGAGGAGTTGGTCGGCTTCGGCGGTTGCCTGTTTGTATGACCCGATGAGCCCTCGAACGTCGTAACGGGTGGTTTCTGGAAGCGCCGTAAACGTTGGTCGTCGGTTGAGCTTGAGGAGTGCTAGGTCAACAAGTAGATCTAGTCGTCGCTCAGTCGAAATCTTGTCCCAGTCAGTCTCTGGCGTCACCGTGATCGCAATCCGCCAGGCTCGGCGCAGCGACCCAGCGGCTTCTTTCAGCTGTCCTTGTAGGTCAAGTTGTTCGGTCTGGGCAGGCAGGCGTCCACGCTCGCTAAAGAACTCCATTAGAGCGTCGATCGACCCTCGGTGTTCGTCGTAGATGCGATCGCTCCGCGACACTCGGATGGCGTGCCGCCTGCGTCGCCGCGTCCGCATCAGGAATTCATTTGCGTCTGTTTCGGCTTTGAAGGCCACGAAGATTCCGGGAGCGATAGCAACGGTCTCCGATTCGAGAATCGTGTCGAACCATGCCCGTAACTCTCCTTGGCTGTAGAACTTCTGAAATGTCCCGTGCCCTGTGATGAATCCATCGCCGTATGGCCGGCCTCTCGAGATAGTACGGAGTTCACTATTGAGCCTCGCTGAGACGACTAAGGCCCTTTCCGTGAGCTCCCAGGCATCGAGGACTGCATCTCTCCTTTCCGAGGGATCCGGAATGACATTGACCACATACCCAAGGTTGACGACTTCTGCGCTTGCCCTCTTGACATCTGGTCTGAAATGCGGGTCCCAGCCTTCCGACATGACCCCAGCGCGGACGAGGCCAGCTACATCATCACCGCGACCACAGCCGTAGTCGAAGAACGTACCGCCGGTCGTCACCAGTCCGAGATCAGTCGCAAGCTGCACTGGCCGCGACAAAGCTCCTCGGACCAGTGCCGTACGGTGCCGATTCTCGGACTGCGAATTCACCGCAACGCGTTTGAGAGCCGATCCGCCACCTCAACCCAGTCAACGCGCACGGGGTCGTGGGACCACGAAACACGAAGGGCGCCGGAGGAACGCTCTGGAGCAAGGCCCATCGCTGAGAGGACGTGTGAAGGCTCGTAGGAACTCGAGGTGCATGCCGACCCGTTGGAAATGGCTACAAGGTCTCTGAGGATCATCATTGCTGCTTCCGCATCGAGCCCTGGAATAGAGAGATTCATGACGTGTGGGAGCATCCGCTCTTGATCCCCGTTGTAGATGGGCTCTAGGGACTCAAACGCCCCAGTTACCCTGGAGCGCTCAGCAACGCAGGCTGATGACCTCTTATCCTGCTCCGACAACGCTAACCGACAGGCCTCGCCGAGTCCGGCTACAAGAGGGACCGGTACTGTTCCTGGTCGCAAGCCGCGCTCCTGTCCGCCGCCAAACATCAGAGGCGTGAGCGGAGGACGTTCGTACCCACGCCGACGAGCGATGAGCGCCCCAACGCCCATAGGACCATACAGCTTGTGGCCGGATACCGAGATCAGGTCAATGCGTTCCTCGGCCAATCCTGCGATCTTTCCGAAGGTCTGCGCGGCATCAACATGCCAGTAGGCCGGATGGCCCAAGAGGACCTCGGCAATGTCGCTGAGTGGCTGGACGACCCCTGTTTCGTTGTTGGCATGCATCGTGCTGACTACGAACGTATCGGGACGAAGCCGGTTGGCTAACTCGCTGGGGTCGACCCAACCGCATTCGCCAACAGGCACCAGCTCAACTTCTACTTCTTGCCCCTTAGCAAGTGCTTCGAGCGGCTCGAGCACAGCCTTATGCTCGATCGCCAACGCAAGAGCGTGCCGACACCCTGTCCCCTGTGCATGTGCCCCTAGACCCAGTAGTGCGAGATTGTTGGCTTCTGTTGCACCTGAGACGAACAAGACCTCTTCCGACTTGGCACCGCATCCCTCAGCCACATACGACCGGGCGTCCTCGACAGCCTGACTAGCCATCATCCCGTACTCATGGGTCCTGGAACCTGCGTTACCGAATTCGTTCTCCATGTAGTGCTGAACTACAGCCGACACGCGGCTATCGACTGGTGTGGTAGAACAGAAATCCAGATAGGCGGGCATTTCTCCCCTTGAGTCAACCCTCTTCAATCGCGGCAAGTCTACAATCCTTTGAACGGGTGACTCGTCGACTGATCGTTCCCCGCGTCAAGCAAGAACCAAGCGGGACGAAGGGATGTATGGCCAACTCAACAGTCAAAGTAAGGATTGGATCGGGCCCATCCAACGCTTCGGCTTTCACCGAACATGGGCTTCGCACCGAGATTGAGAGTCTTATTTCCCAAGTTCAGGATCTGTACCACGCCGACGGCATTCCTTGGGTGGTCGGCTACTCAGGCGGGAAGGACTCGACGGCCACGCTCCAATTAGTTTGGACGGCACTGAGTTCACTGCCTCCTGAGGAGCAACACAAGCAGGTATATGTCATCACCAACGACACGCTCGTAGAGAACCCTGCGGTGGCTGCGTGGGTCCATCGGTCTCACCAGGCGATGGAGCAAGCGGCAGCAAACCAGGGACTTCCGATCTCGACTCATCTGCTTTCGCCGGAGGTGGCCGAGACGTTCTGGGTGAACCTGATCGGCCGTGGCTACCCCGCTCCAAATAGACGGTTCCGCTGGTGCACCGAGCGGATGAAAATCAACCCAACCACCCGTTTCATCCGATCCGTGGTCAAGGACAACGGCGAGGCGATCATCGTCCTCGGAGCGCGGCGCGCCGAGTCAACAGCTCGGGCGGCAAGGATTGACCGGATTGATCGGCAGTCCGTGAGAGACCACCTCAGCCCCCACAGCGATCTCGCCTCTGCCCTCGTATACAAGCCGATTGTCGACTGGACCGACGACGACGTCTGGCTTTACCTGATGCAGACCCCAAACCCGTGGACATTTGACAACAAGCAACTCCTCTCAATGTACCGCACAGCATCACCCGATGCCGAATGTCCGGTTGTCATGGACACCTCTACCCCGTCGTGCGGAAACTCTCGGTTCGGTTGTTGGACCTGCACTGTGGTGGACAAGGACAAATCGATGACTGCGATGATCCAGAACGACACTGAGAAGGAGTGGATGCAGCCGCTACTGAACGTCCGCGACCAGATCGCTGATGCGACCGAGAGCCGAAAATTCCGTGACTTCCGCCGACTGAACGGGCGAGTCTCGCTCTATAACGGCCATTACGTCCCGGGGCCGTACACGCAAGACGGCCGAGCCCATTGGCTCCGTCAGGTTCTCGAAGCACAAACCTGGGTTCGCATCCATGGGCCTGAAGACGTGAGAGAGATCGAACTGATCACGATGGACGAGTTACACGAAATCCGCAGGATTTGGGTGGCCGACAAGCACGAGCACGAAGATCTGCTGCCCTCCATCTACAGAGATGCCACCGGCCAGCCATTCCCCGGCCAGACTCGGTTTGACGATCAGTTCCCCTTTCAGACCGAAGATCTAGGCGAGCTTCGGAACCTATGCCGGTCGGACCTCCAGTACCAACTCATCCGCGAATTGATCTCTGTTGAGCACAGCCACCGAGTGGCCGCTCGCCGGAGCGGTCTGTGGAATGACATAGAGACTGCATTCGACCGATCGGGGTACAAGTCGCCCGAGGAAGCCATCAACCTCACGCGTGCCCTGACTCGAGGCCGCGAATCTGTCAGGGCCGGTACTCCAATCGACTTCGACGCTTCCTGGCATGAAGTATCTCAGGACTTCACGGGCACCGAGCCAACCTGATGCTCCTTCGCTCTCTGACTCTCGACAATTTCGGGGTGTACCGAGGCTCACAGACAGTCCGCTTCTCAACTACAAGAAAGCGCCCGATTACGCTGATCGGCGGGAAAAACGGCACCGGGAAGACATCCATGCTGGACTCGATCCCTCTAAACCTCTACGGCAGCCGAGCGCGACGAATCCTCAACGGTTCCTCCTATCCCGAGTACCTCAACAGCATGGTGCATTACGGGGAGCGCACCGCTTCGATCTCCCTGGAATTCGACCGGATCGAAGAGGGGCGGAAGGTTCGCTATGTCGTTGAGCGATCCTGGAATCGCACTACTCGGGGAAAGCCAATCGATCGGCTCAGTGTGTGGACCGATGACCAGGCGAGGCCAGACCTCGTCGCTGTGTGGCCCGAGTTCGTCGAGGGGGTGATACCCATGGGGGTGTCTGACCTCACGATCTTTGACAGTGAGAAGATTGAATCCCTCGCTGACCCGACATCATCGGCCAAGATTCTCCGCACCAGTCTCTATGGCCTGCTAGGGCTCGACCTCGTTGACCGCCTCCGATCTGATTTGCGTGACTTTCGCCGGCGAACAGCGAAGGCCAAGGATGCCCATCTGGCACCGCAGTTGGCGGAGAAACTGACCCAAGCTGAGGAACAACTTGCCAAAGCGCACAAAGAGACGAGATTGGCCAGTGAAGCTCTGGCTAATGCAGAAAGCGCAAGAGCGGATCTGCAAGCCCAGCTCCAGGAGGCAACCGACATTCTCTCCAGAGCAGGAGGCGACCTACTGGCCCAGCGCGACGACCTCCATCGCCGCCTTGCCGAGGCCAATGCAATTGCCATCACCGTCGAACGAGAGCTGATCCAACTTGCGGCCAGTGACCTACCCCTTACCCTTGTTCCGAACTTGCTCAAGCAAGTTGCTGCTGCTGGAGAGCAGCACGAAGCATCTCGCTTAGCTCGGCAGATGCGCTCAGCGATGGCGTTGCGAGACGACCGGATCGCAGGGTTGCTTGCTGCTGCCCTCGGA
>JAKZTU010000198.1:0-5079 GCA_047516945.1 Acidimicrobiales bacterium | reverse complement strand
CAAGCGGACCGTGAAGATGAGACCCAGATACGAACTGCATAGCGGCATTGGCGATGTCGACATCATCGATTGCCAGCCATATGGTCACGGTTTTCGAAGGGGTCAATGGCCAATAGGAGGCATCCTGGTGCCAGGCCACCGTCGTGTGATCTTTGGGTAGCTTGCAGAAATAATGCGCTGCCAAGCCGATGATCTCCGGTCCGATCAGGTCAGCTACACAACCCAGGATTGTCCGATGATGCATCAGGTCGTGCACCTCGGGGTACTTGAGGTGAGCCGAACTGAGCGAGGAACTGCTATGCCCTGCGGCGAGAGCAGCGGCCAGATACGTATCGAAGAGAGAACGGTGCTTGCTTACGCTCTCGTCGTCGAGGATGCGAATGCCTTTGAGGTAGCCGCAGCGATTGAACGAAGCCACCTGATCCTTACTGATCGTTGTGGGATTGCGGGTGGTGCTCGGGTGGAAGCGCAGATCACGGTGCATGGTGTGGATCTGCTCGTGGGTGGGGATGGTCTTGAACAAAGTTCGGACGGGGCCGACGGTTGTCACAGTGCAGCCGATCCTGCGCGGTACCCGAGTTGCGCGGAGATCTGGTCAGCAGCTTCGCGAAGAAATGCCAGAGCGGTCTCCTCGAAGCCGTCAGACAGGCGAGCCGAGGGGATTGATGTGCTGATAGCGACGGCGACTTTTCCACCGACATCAAGGATGGGGACTGCCCAGCAGCAGACGCCGAGGGTGTACTCGCCGTTGTCGGTTGCGAATCCCTGTTGGCGAATCGTTCGCAGGACTTGCCGAAGGGTTCCGATGTCGGTGATCGTGTCATCGGTGTATTGCATGAGCTTCACATCTCGAAAGCGCTCGTCGAGTCCGGCGAGGAGGACCTTGCCGATACCGGTTGCATACGCGGGGAGCCGCGCGCCGACGAACGAGTCGAGCTTGAGAGCGTGGCGCGCATCGACCTTGGCGATGTAGATGTTCTCCACTCCATCCAATACGGCTAACTGCACGGTCTCGCCAAGGCGATCCCGCACCGATTGCAGGTGTGGCATCGCAATCTGAGCAACGTCCACTCCCGAGTTGAACGCTTGCCCGGCTTCCCACAGTCGGACTCCGATTCGATACGCCTGTCGGTGAGGATCGAACTCCAGATGACGTCGTTCGGCCATCGTTCGGATTAGCCCGTAGAGGCTGCTTCGAGGCCATTTTGTAAGTTCCTGCAATTGCGTGAAGGTGAGACCGTCACGGTGCTCAGATAGCAGTTCGATCAGAGTGAGGACGCGATCCGATCAAACTAGTATTCAGTAATGTGAAGTCAAGTTCATGAGAGCGAACGCCACAAGGAGGAATATGGGGCAGACTTGGGCACTCGGCGAGGATGAGATTGAGCAGTATCATCGGGAGGGATGGCTGGTCGTCGAGGGCGTGCTTGACGCTGAAACGCTGGCCAAGATTGATAGTGCCCTAACGGAGGTGTACGTCGCTGCACTTGCAGATGAGGAAACCAAGAACTACATCGAGTTCGAACCTGCGGACAGCACGGAAAGCCCCTCGGTGCGTCGTGTCATCGATCCCTACGCGCGGCACGAGGCATTTCGCGCAGTTGCCCACGATGTCCGCGTTGTGGACCGGGTTGAATCATTGCTCGGACCCGACATTGATCTTCAGCACAGCAAGCTCAACTGGAAACCGGCACGTGTTGGATCGCCGGTCGACTGGCACCAAGACTTAGGCTATTACCCGCACACCAACGACGGGGTTCTGGCGGTGTTGATCTACCTTGATGACGCCGGCGAGGAGAACGGATGTGTGCAGGTGATGCCAGGTCAGCATCATCGCTACCTTGATCACACCGCGCCTGGTGGAAGTTTCGCCGGTCGGATCGTCGATCCCTCAATTGCGGAAATGGCAGCACAACCGCTACCTGCAGTCGCAGGAAGTGCCATCTTCATACACGGTCTGACCCCCCATGCGTCGTTGCCCAACGAGTCGGACCACTCTCGGCGGACCCTTATCTTCGCTTACCGTGCCGGTGACGCTTATCCGCTCTATTACGGAGCGGTGACCGTTGCCGACGAGGCCGCCGCGCGTCTGGTTCGTGGCCAACGGGCGCACCACGCGCGTTTCGGTGGACCGTCGCCCATCGTGCCGCGCATAGACGGCACCAGTTCGCTCTACGAACTCCAAGCCGCTGATCCTTCCCAAGTCGACGATCCCCAAATCGAGCCATAGAAGCATGACGATCACCATTAGACCGATCGCTGGTGTGATCGGAGCTGAGATCTCCGAAGTCGACTTGTCGAGACTGAGCGAAGAGTTGGTTAGAGAGATTCGCGCCGCCTGGCTTGAACACTTGGTGGTGTTCTTTCGCGAGCAACCGCTGAGCAAGGACGATTTCCTCGCATTTGCCGAAGCGATCGGTGAACCAGGTCTTTATCCCTTCCTTCCGAGCCTTGAGAACTTTCCCGAGATCATCGAAGTCAAAAAGCTTGAGTCGGAAACCACAAACTTCGGTGGGATCTGGCACAGCGACACGGTGTATCTCGATAAACCACCCATGGCATCAATGCTCCTGGCGCGGGAGGTGCCGCCATTCGGTGGTGACACAGAGTGGGCCAGTATGTACGCCGCCTATGAGGCCCTGTCGGACAATCTGAAGGCGTTCCTCGGTTCGCTCAACGCGGTGCACATCTCGGCCCTCGCGGATGTATCGAAGACCCGCGAAGATCGCATCGCCGAAGCCGGGTACGACAACATTGCCGACCAGGTTTTTGAATCCGTACATCCAGTCGTGCGCACACATCCAGAGACGGGGCGCAAAGCGCTCTATGTCAACGTCGCGCACACGGTGAAATTCGACGGAATGACCGAAGCAGAGAGCCGGCCGCTCCTCGAATACTTATTCGCTCATCAGACGCAAGCGGAGTTCACCTGCCGATTCCGCTGGGAAGTGGGTTCGATTGCGCTGTGGGACAATCGTTGCGCAATGCACAACCCGATCAACGACTACCACGGTTACCGTCGCGTGATGCACCGAATCACGCTGCGCGGTGACGTGCCTGAGTGATTCGTGAAACGCCCGCTATGAGCTGGGTGAGTATCCCGGCGACAGTGTTCGCGACTATCGACCGACTCGGCGACGCCGAAGCGGCCGTGTACCGCAACGAAAGGGTTACTTTCAGCCAACTCGGTGAGCGGATTCAAGCGCTAGCCGCAGCGTTGATAGCCAGTGGCGTTTCCCACGCTGATCGAGTTGCGATCTGGGCGCCGAACAGTATCGACTGGGTCGTTGTTGCAGTTGGGCTGCAAAGTGTTGGTGCAACTCTTGTGCCGATCAACACCCGCTACAAAGCCACAGAAGCGGCACCAATTCTGGCTCGCACAAAAGCAACAACCCTCTTCACCGTAACCGGGTTTTTAGACATTGACCCAGTTCAGATGTTGGCGGCGAGCGACACCGATCTAGCGGATCTGATCGACATAGTCATCATCGACGGCACTGTGCCTGACGAAACCGTGCCCGACGAAACCGTGCCCGACAACACCGTGACAATGAATGACTTCCTCGCCCGGGGAAATGACATCTCGGGAGCCACCGTTGAGGCTCGGCGTGGAGCGGTTGGCCCCGAAGACCTGTGCGACATCATGTTCACCTCGGGAACCACCGGCATCGCCAAGGGCGTGATGATGAACCACGGCCAAACCCTCGAACAGTTCGATGCTTGGTGCGACTTCGCCGGACTTCGCGAGGGTGATCGCTATCTCATCGCAAATCCTTTCTTCCATATGTTCGGCTATAAAGCAGGCTGGCTGGCGTGCTTGTTGCGAGGCGCGACCATGGTTCCGCTAGCAGTCTTCGATGTCGAAGAGGCGCTGAGGTTGATTGAACAAGAGAGGATCACGATGTTCCCGGGCGCGCCGACGCTCTACCAGATGATCCTCGACCATGAGGCCACAGCATCAGCTGATCTATCGTCTCTGCGGGTCGCTGTGACTGGTGCCGCCGATATTCCCGTTGAACTGATTCGGCGGATGCACACCGAGCTTCCTTTCGAGACGATCATGACCGGTTACGGCCTGACCGAGGCGTGCACTTGCAGCGGCACTCAACCGGGTGACGATTTTGAGACGATTGCCACTACATCGGGGCGGCCAGCGGTTGGCGTGGACATCCGCATTGTGGACCCGGACGGTACTGAGTTGCCACGGGGTGAAGTGGGCGAGATCGTGGTGCGCGGTAACAACGTGATGCAGGGTTATCTCGATGACCCGGTTGCCACCGCCGAAACTGTGGAGGCCGATGGCTGGCTTCATACCGGCGACCTCGGGACGATGGACAATCGTGACTATCTCAAGATCGTCGGGCGGCTCAAAGACATGCTGATCGTGGGCGGTTTCAACGCCTACCCAGCCGAGATCGAAAACACCATGCTCGCCCACCCGGCAATCGCCGCGGTCGCGGTGATAGGGGTGCAAGACGAGCGCCTCGGTGAGGTTGCCAGGGCGTTTGTTGTGACCGTTCCGGTTGGCGAAGCAGACGAATCGGAGATCATCGCTTGGTGCCGCGAGCGCATGGCGAACTTCAAGGTGCCAAGATCCATTCGATTCCTCGACGAACTTCCGTTGAACGCCACCGGAAAGGTCATGAAAGAGGAGCTTCGTAAGCAGCCTTGAGTTCGCGGCGAAGCACCTTTCCTGACGGTAGGCGAGGGATGGAATCGACCAGCCAGAGGTCTGCAAGTCGTTTGTAGGTCGCCAGAGTGTCGGCCACTAAGCCTGAATCCACCGACGCGGTGAGGCTTGTGGGGTTGGCGCGTCCACCAGAAAGGCCTCCTGACATGGGAGAATGCTGCTAACAAGAGCGGTCATTCTGGCCACGAGAGGAGGCACTTCCTGTGAGGAGCGTAGCTGGTGGGATCGACGGGTTGGAGGCGGTTTTCGATGATGGGTCTTTGGTGGCTGATGGGGGGTTGTTGCTGGCGGGCACGGTGATGTCGAGATTGGGTTTGGAGGCGTTGATCGATGACACGGTGCGCCTCGATGGGCGTGTGGCGGGGTCGGGGTCGGGTCGCAAGGTGCTG
>JAKZTU010000197.1:0-7098 GCA_047516945.1 Acidimicrobiales bacterium | reverse complement strand
TCCTCGCCGATGAGGCGACCATGGACGCTATTGCCGAGGCCGAGCGCGATATTGCCTCTGGTGACCTGACCGATCTCGACTGAAGGCGCCGTGGCCAAGCTGGCGCGCCGCGCCAAGAAGGACCTTGAGAACTTGTCGGCCCCGCTGGCGACCAGAGCCACCGAGATCATCAGGCGCCTCGACAACGAACCCCCCTTGGGTAAGAAGCTCGTGGGCCCGTTGCAGGGCAAGCGCTCAGCCCGCCTCGGACGGTCCCACCGCATCATCTACACAGCAAGCAACGGCCAGATCGTCGTTCTAACGATCTCGCACAGAAGGGACGCCTACCGTTGATGCCCTCCGATGCTCCCGAACTGCCACAGGATCAGTGTCTAGAACCGGTAGTCTTGCCGCCCTTGTGGCACTGTGTCGTCACGCTTCGCCCTGAAAGGGCTCGGCGCTGGCTGCGGCGGCTTGGGCGACAAGTGTGCGGAACTGGGCGGCGGTTCGGTGCTGGCTGTCGAGCGTTTCGAGGATGCCTTCGCGTTCCATCTGCACGAACGCTGGGATCCCCGCGGCGATCTTGCGGACGACGCTGCGCCTGATGCCGGCAATAACCTCCACGACCATGTCCGCGAGGTCGTCAGCCCGGTCGTCGCTCAACCGGTAGCCACCGACCAGCGCTGCGATGCGCGCTGACCGATCCGGCGGGTTCGGCCAGCCACCCAGCAAGGGATCGGAATCTTCGCAGATCGGGGTGAATTGCCAGACGGCGTGCGCGAGGTCCCACATCGGCGTCGAGACGAAGATCCCGTCCCAGTCGATGAACGCCAACGCCCGCCCGTCCCCGAACACGGTGTTGCGCGGCGCTATGTCCCCGTGGCAAACGACCTGACCCACCGCAACCGCCTGGGGGCCTTCCTCAAAGCCGGTCTCAGGGGCGAACCCCACGACGCAGTCGTGATAGGACCTCAACAACTGCCCGACCGACGCCAGCTCCGCGGGGCCCAGCCGCCAGCACTCGGCGTCGGACGGCACCCACCCCTCGATCCAGCTGAGCACGATTGAGCCGTCGGGCTCGGCACCGAGGAAGCGGGGCGCACCATCGAAACCGGCTCGCTCAAGGTTCACAAGGAGCTGCCGCACCGATGCTGAGGATTCAGTGGCGGGACGTCGGACGGTGTCGCCAACCCTGACAAACTCAGTGACGCGGCCAGCCATCGATTCCGGCTCAGAAGCGGGCGCTGGGCGGTCCTGCATCAAACGAGCACGCTAACGCTCAACGCGCGGCGGTGGAGGCGGATTGCTGGATTCATGCTGCCGGTCCGCTCACCCAGATCCGCTCGCAAAGGCGGTAGGAATTCTTGCCGGTTGTCCGACCAAGCGATCTCAGATCTAGCGGCAATCGACGGCGGAGACGAGAGCTTCACAGGCCTGCTGCATACGTGTGCCGCTGAGACGACCGAGCCTGGAGGTGAGACTCGCCACAGAAATATTGAACGTGGCATCTAGCTGGATCACGCAGGCACGGCGTACCGGGTCTTCTTCGGGTTCAAGGCGGACCTCTGTGATGAGGTTCCTGTCGATCGTGCTACATGGTGCGACGACCACCCTTTGGAGCGCGGAAATCGCGGCATCACGAGACAACACAGCCACCGGTCGGCGGTGTTTGTCAGAAACTTCGCACCACCAGACTTCACCCCGCTGTGGTAATCCGTTCACGATCCCTCAGCTGCTTCTAGGAAGTTTGCCAAGTTCCCCCATCCGTCTTCGGTGTCGAGCGGGATCTCGTCGAAGACCCTGTAGGAACGGTCAACCTGGGCAGCACCATGCTCGGAACACAGAGCCGAAAGAGCACGATCCAAAAGAGCTGCGTCGTTGAGATCGGGTAGGGCTGAGCGGGCCTGGTCCAACAAGGTGTCGCTCACTGTTGTACTGATCCTTATCCGAGGCATAGCATAATTATAGCATGACTATGCCACGCTGATGTTGCGCGATCGACGACAAGATCGTCACCTACGACTTCGCGCCAGGCCGTCCTCACCAATACGGTGGATAGTGCAAATTGCTATGCTGATTGCATGGCACAGATCATTACGCGGGTGGATGACCAGTTGATGGCGCAAGTCGATGCGATCGTGGCCAGCGGCGAAGCGGAATCGCGCTCCGACGCCGTGCGACGCGCGTTGGAGGCGATGATCGACGAACGCCGACGACGGCTCGTCGGCGAGGCCATCGCAGCGGGCTACCGCCGAGTGCCCGAGACCGACGAGGAGCTACGCAGGGCCGACGAGAACGCCCGCGCCCTGGTCGCTGAGGAGCCCTGGTAGAGGTGGCGACGATGACTCAAGGCGACATCTGGTGGGCCGAGAGCGAACTAGGCCGCCGGCCCGTGCTGGTAGTGACCCGTAACGAGGTGATCGACGTGCTCAACAAGGTCGTGGTGGCTCCCATCACCCGCACCGTTCGGGACATACCAACAGAGGTGCGCCTTGATTCCGACGATGGCCTGCCCCACCGAAGCGCGGCCTCCTTCGACAACCTCCAAGTGGTCGCCAAGTCCCACCTCACCGAGCGTGTCGCCTCAATCTCAGACCGTCGCTCCGAGATCTGTGCCGCGCTCGCCGCCATGGCCGACTGCTGACGCCGTCGGCGCGCTGGTCCTCGTCGCTGGCTGGGCGCACTACGGCCAGGTAGCACCAGGGCGACACACCACAAAGCGCTTGCCGGGCGAGGCGAGGCAGGTGCTGAAGCGGACGAGCAACCTGCGCAAGAAAACCGACAAGAGCTTCTACGACCCCACAGGGCTACCCGGCCAGAACCATCGCCGGTTCACCGAACCCGAATGGCTGTGGACGTCTGCCGTCCGGTGGCTCAAACAACTCCTCCGCCGCTAGAGGGGGACCCCGCCGGCTAGCCATACCGTGTAACTGTGAATCGTGGACCAGCCTGCGCACGGTCCACGACATCGACCACATGATTAGGCAACTGCCGGATGGTCATGTCGTTCATCGCCTCTACGCATCACACGTAAATACATCTATACATCATAAATGATGCACTATGTGAAATCGGAATAGCATGACTGGTGGCTCGCGCGGCAGTATGTTCGGGTGTTGGCGAAGAAGCAACTCATGCGAGCAGCGGCCAACGGCTCGCGCGGTCTGATCACTGTGCTGTCGGTGAGCTTGGTTCTGGGGTTGGTGACGGCTGTACCCGCTGGTGCCGTTGACGGTTTCGTTGATGTTGAACCAAACCGGTACTACGCCGATGCCGTTACCTGGTCGGTGAACAACAACATCACAGGAATTATCGGCGACCGTTTCGAGCCTGATCGCCCCGCAACACGCGGAGAAACAGCCCTTTGGTTGTGGCGGATGAACGCACAACCACAAGCACCAGCTCATAGCTTCACCGACGTCAACGCGGAACAAACACATGCAGTGGCTTGGATGGCTCACACAGGTATCACCACCGGCACTTCACTGACGACGTTCTCGCCAGACCAAGGTTTGAAGCGTGGCCAGATCGCTGCGTTCTTGTGGCGGTTAGCCGGCGAGCCGACCGCGCCGGCTCATAGCTTCAGTGATGTGGTGGCTGCCTGGCAGCAGAAATCGGTGGCTTGGTTAGCAAACACGGGCATCACCACAGGCACTTCAGCGACGACATTCTCACCAGACCGTGGTTTGACGCGTGCTCAGCTAATCACGTTTTTGTATCGCTACAACAACCAAACAGCACCCGGCACTGATATGGCACCTACTCACGAGCTCACCACGATCACGGTATCAACCGAAGCTCCCGACGGAAATTGCGCGTCGGAAGTATCGAAAGGCATCTACCAGTGGGAAATATGCACATGGATCAGTTTCAGAGAGGACCCTGATTACCATTGGTCGCTGTCGGATGAGGAAGCCGAGACGCTCATCCAACAAATCTGGGACGAAGTAGACGTCGAAGGCAAGCCGTCCCGACCTCCGACCAGCGCGTTGGTTCCCGCTGGGACATCATGCGCTTCAACGACCGAAACAGGTTTCACCATCGGCTGCTATCAGTCTGGAGAACATCACATCCGTCGTCTCGACTCGTTCAACGACACACTCCTTCACGAAGTTGCACACGCTCTCGTCAGTGGGCATCCATCATTGATGTCGTGCGCTGCCGCGACCACCAATGATGCGTACCAGGCATGCGTTCACAACGACATTTTTCGCTGTGTCGCTGACTATCTATACACTCGCTACGCTGGCATTCCCGCCGCTGGAGTGTGCGGAACCGCGCCAGCCGACTCGGGTGATTTATCAGACGCTAACGCCTCGGGCTGGGTCACATCGCGCACCAACGACGGAAAACTCTATACCTACACCAATGCATACGAGCACAGTAGAGAACACCCGTATGAGGACGACTGGGCAGCGTTGGGTTTTTGGTGCAGCAGCGACTCAGATCTTGAAGTTTATCTAAGCTTCGGGTCGGGGTACCTAGCGGGACAATTCCAGCACAACGAACGAATCCCTGTTTCTCACGCGTTTTATCCCATTGAGTATTTTGATTGGAGTGAGCAGACTCAGCAGGCATACCGCGACGAGAACACTGTCGAGGGACTCTGGTCTGAATCTACTACCAACAAGGGAACGTTTCTGCCCGATGAGTTGATCGAAGGTTTCGTCGCATCAGTCCTCAGCTACGACATTGTTGCTTTGCGGGTGCGGCAGTTCGACGACTCCGACTTCGGAGGATTCTCCTTCGACTTGAGCGGTGCAGACCAACACATCCCCGCCACAGTCGCGGAGTGCGCGGAGACCTCAGACTCTACTTCCAGTTCAGAGTGGAGCAGGCACCGGAATGACGACGGTGAATTGGGCAGCTATGTCGATGCAGAGTATCACACTAGGGAATATCCCTATGAGGACACCTGGGCGTCGTTAGTGGTGGTTTGCAGCGCCGATGGCGAGGTAGATATCTACTTGGCTGTGGAATCGGGCTATCTTGCTGGACAATATCTCCACGATAATCGAATACCAGTTACCTACGTGTTTTTGCCGTATGAATCGACCGACTGGGACTCCACGCGGCAGCAGACATACGTTAATGACCACGGCATCCTGAGTTACTGGTCTGAATCTACAACCAACCGAGCCGCGTTTCTGCCCGACGAGTTCAAGGAAGATTTTGTGAACTCTGCTACGGCTTCAGGTGTACTCGCATTATTCGTAACAAACTTTGACGATTCTTCGTTTGGAACGTTTGGGTTCAACATGCAGGGCTCGTACGAGCATCTTCGCGCTGTCACCGAAGAATGTGGTTGGACCTGGAGTTGACAAACGACCCATCGGCCGAAGCAATTGATGGACTGGGGGCAACACTTGGGCGCGACCGCGCTGCGCGAGACTGGGAATCGCTGCATGGATATGATCCCCCGATGAGACCAAGCTCGCACTCAGTCGGTACCGGCGACACCGACCGCTACGACGCGGTCGTCATCGGCGTCGGCATCATCGGCGCAGCCACGACACTGGAACGTCGCCGGGCCCCACTCGTATGTGATCAACAAGATGGCCGGGGTCTACGACTCGATGAAGATCAAGACCCGGGTGCTGCGTCACGAAGTGCATCACGTGCCCGCCGACTACGACAACCGGATCAGCGACAGTCAGTGGGAGGCCCAGGTGCTCCGTGCGGGCCGGCGGATCCCCGGCCTCGGAATCCCCCACCGCAAGAAGGGAGTCGTCGACCTCTACGACGTCAGCGACGCTGCTCCAGCATTAGTCGACGCCACATATTCCCTTCGGTGTTACGACGGGGAACTCTCAGGGTGGCCCCGTGGGCCTCGGCGGCAAATGCGAAATTCTGTTCATTTCGCTCGCTGAATCGGTCAGCTGCTGGGTGGTTGCAGACGCTTACGCGGCTCTTGTCGACTACGCGCCGGTCAACTCTGAAGGGATTCAAGCTGGCTCGCCCAAGCGTGGAAACGGGGGCAGGCGTCTCGGATTGCTGCGAGACCGATCTCCTTCGCGATGGCCGGACCATGCAGGCGCTTGCGGAAATTCGGAACTGCGAGGGCAATGCGCTTGTTCGGCGCAGTGTTGCGATCATCGTTGATGTCCTCTGGAGCTTCGCCATCACGGGTGCCAGCCTGTCCACGCTGATGTTGCCGCCTAGGCCACCGGATTTCATCGCTACCGTGATGACACGGTGCGCTTCGAGATGCGGCCCCAACACCTGCTTGACGAATTCTACCTCCGTGTCGCCCTCGACGACGATTGCGACGCGCTTCACGGACGGCCGCCCAGCAGGTTCATCTGCCAGAGTTCCCCCGTCGCGTAATCCTCATCGAGCCATCGTTCGTACTCGTGGCGACCCTTACGGCACGCAACCGTTCTTGAGTCCTCCAGTTCCATCACGACGATCTCGTCGAGGCCGAAGCAGTTGACCAATTGCGGCGACTGCGTGGCCACGATGACTTGGCACTGGGTTGCCAGCGAATCGATCATCGAGCCGACAAGCGTGACCGCCGCTGGATGCAGTCCGAGTTCGGGCTCGTCGATCAACGCGACGCTGGGCAGCATCTCGGGCGGCAGGTTCAACAGCGTCACCAGAGCGAAGAACCGCAGCGACCCATCTGACGTGAGATGAGCGCCGAAGGTCTTGTCCGAGGTGGTGCCACGCCACCTCAATAAGATGCGCCCGTGCTCTTCTTCGAGGACGAAGTGATCGAAGCTCGGCAGCACCCGACGGACGTTCTCTTGCACCCACTCGAAGCGGTCCGGGTAGTCGTCTTGGAGACGGATAAGAACTGCTGCGAGGTTTCCGCCGTCTGCGCGCAGGCTCCGATTGTCTGACACATCCCAGCGCTGCTTCATGCTTGATCTGGTAGACGTGTCGTGAAACTGGAACGTTCCGCAGTCCTGGAGCATCCGGCGAATGACGCGTGCCGTCGTCGGGTTGACATCGGGAAGACCGCCTTGGGCGGCCGAGTGGATCTGGGCCTCCGTATGCCCGCTACCGGCCGATTGCCACGGTGCCTGACCCTCAGTGTCGTCACGGCTGAAGCGCAGCCGTTCCTCGGTGAACACGAACCGGTCCGGGGCCCCGTAGGACAGCGCGAAGGAGTACTCG
>JAKZTU010000196.1:0-7687 GCA_047516945.1 Acidimicrobiales bacterium | reverse complement strand
ACGGAGCTACTTGCAGACGGTGGGCGGCTGCTGTTCCTCGAGCCGGTGGCGCGGGCTGGTCGAACCGGCCGCTTGCTGGCGTTCGGCGGGCGTCTCGGCCGCGCAGTCGGCGGATTGCACCTCGACTGGGATCTGCCAGCGGAGATCCGTGAATTGGGAATGACGATCACCGATCTGCAACGCTTCGAAGTGCCGACCGTGTCGGCGCCGTTTCGTCCGTTCGTGGAGGCGAGAGCGCGGCGGCCGATCAGCTCACCCGAATCGTCACCGAGTTGACAGTGACGGTCCGCGACGGCCGACCTCCGAGCCCGCTGTCGTCGGGTTGATGCAAGCCGATGATGTCCTGCATCACGCCGAGACCGGCTTCGTCGGTCTGCCCGAACACGATGTAGGTACCTTGGCTGTCGAGCAGAGAGGTGTTGTTGCCGGTGGTGAAGAAGAACTGGGCGCCCGAGGAATCAGGACCAGCACTTCGGGCCATCACCAACTGGCCTGGAACGTACCGGTACGGTCCAGTGAGGCCACCTCCATCGTCATTGAAGGTCGGCTCGTCGGGGATCGTGTAGCCGGGTCCCGGATCACTGTTTGTATCTGTGTGCGGCGAGCCGCCCTGAATAATGTCGATGCTGGGATCGGTTCGGAACAGAGTGGTGCCGTCGTAGTAACCCCAACGGGCGAGGGTCACGAAATTGTTGACTGTGTTCGGTGTGTTCTCGGTGTCGAGGTCGATGACGATCTCACCTTCGGAGGTGTCGAACACCGCTTGGTAGTTGTGAGCGGGGTTGATACACATCGGCTGCGGACCACCGAAGTCGATCGTGCGAGGGCTGCTCTTGTCGGGCGCGGGGCAATCTGGATTGGACGGCACGAACGGGTCGTCGTCGCCACGGTTCAACAACCAGTTGATACCGACGATCACGATCACGATCGCGACGACACCGGAACCCCATCGGGTCATCCTCCGCCGGCTTCTGGCTTTCGCTTCGGCTGCCTGCGCCGCGGCGACACGGCTGGCTCGGTTGGCTTTCTGACGGGCGCGTTTGTCGGTACTCACGGCATCGCAGGCTATCGGCTGGTCCCGCCAACTTCGGGCCGTGGCCGCACCTAGCTCAAGAGCGTGAACAATATTCCCGCGGCGAGCGGCAAGATCATCGCCACAGCCAAACCCACACCCAACCAGAGAAGGAGGCGACGGCGGCGTTGCTCATACCTAGACACCGCTTGGGTGTGGTGCTGTTGCTGGGCGGTCTTTACGCGTCGCTTGCGGGTGTTGGGGTTCGTGGCCACTGCAGTTGAAGCTAGCGCCTGCCTGCACAGGCTCCAAGCGTTATGTAGCCTCGGGACGTGCGCCGGTTGCTATGCCTGATCGCCGTCTTTGTTGCGGGTTGTGCGCTGCAAGGCAACGGCGATGACGAGGATCAGTCAGAACTAGAAGCCGACTCGGCATCAATCGCCGGCGATACGACAACGATTCCGCATTCGGTGGGACTTGTGCGTGTCGGTCCTTCTGCCTACGACCTTGTGTTCACATGCGTCGACGGTGGCGCCGGTGAAATCCTCGCGGTCGGCGTCGGAAGAGACGTCAACAACAAACCTGTACACGCCTTCGTGCAAGCATTCGTTGGTGAACCCTACGTGGGTTTGAAAGTTGGTGATGAGGGCGAAGAAGTGCTCTTCGAGCCACGTCTAGGGGTGTTGCTCAACTTCACCTTCGGGCACGACATCGTGCGGTTCGACAACGTTGACTTCGTCACCGATCTCAATATTGACACCGGCGAATACACACCCGCGGGAATCGGCTCGGTGGTCGTTGAATGTCGCAGCTACGAGGCCGAACTCCCCGACGAAACGCTTGAGTAAGAGGGCGTCTCAGGCGCAGGGGTTGTCTTGCAGGATCATCGGCAAGCGACCCGACCGATAAGTCGTTACCACGCCGTCTTCGACCGTGAACACAACTCGGAAGTTGGCGTCAGAGGCATCAGATGGCACAAAGATCAAGTTGACAGTGTCGGCATCGATCACCTGTCGCCCAAGCTTGTCTCCGAACGTATTGACTATATGTTCGGCAGTGGTTCCGATCCCTATTCCCGAACGTGTAGTGATCGGACCTCCAACAATGTCGACCCGTTCAATTGTGGATGCATGCACCAAGAAGCTGATCCCGGGAGGAGCGGCGGCAGGCGTGACGTGGTAGCACTCGCTCAAAGGCTCACAAGAAAGCATGACCGATCCGCTCACTTCGGCGGCATTGGCAACTGTCAGTCCGAAAGTGACAATGCCGAGTCCCACCGTGCTAATCGACGAGCTACTGCCCAGTTGCGGAACCGCGTCTTCTGCGACATCGGCAACTACCTGAGCACCAGCACCGTCGGCTGTACAAACAACCGGAACGTTGATTGGCACCGAAAGCGGAATCGAAGTTGTCGAACGCGTGGTAACGGGCGTCTCAGTCGGGTCATCAGCGTCGTCAGATCCGTCGTCGCCACCCGTATCAGCCGCAGTGTCCGACGTTTCGGTAGTGGGCGTGGCCGAACCACTGGTCGTAGTTGTTGATTCGTCTTCAGAATCGTCGCCGTCGCCCCGACTGATAATGAGAAGGGCTGCGGCGACGATGAAGATTAAGGCAACGAGAGTAACTGCAATCTGACGTGGTGACATGACTCAACCGGGCTGCTTGGGGTGTGATATTCGGACGGTTCGGAACTTATCACACGACACTGTGCTTCCTGGTGCAAGAACAGGCTATTGGTTACATCAATGGGATTCGTAGGCCGCCCGGGGCTCGAACCCGGCACCTTGAGATTAAAAGTCTCCTGCTCTACCCGATGAGCTAGCGGCCCACCAAGCAGGCTACAGGCCGCGCTGCGCGCTACTGCCTCAGACTCCCGCGTCGGCTTCGATCTTCAACAATCGCTCGAAATTGTCTCGAAGCTCATCGCGCCGACTGCGATCATGGGCCAAGTTAACCAGTTCCAAAGGATCCTCGACGGTGTCGTACCACTCATGATCGTGATCCTCAAAAGAAGCATCGACATCAAAGAGTTTGGGTGCAGAAGACCGGGTGCCGTCACGTTCGATACCGCCGCCGATCCCGTAGTAGCGGGCATATTTGGTGACACCATCGAAAAAACCGCGGACCGCGTAACGGCAATTTCGAAGCAGCGAAGACTGGGCGCTGTCTTGGGAGAACAACACATGGTCACGCGGCCGGGCGTCCGAGTCGGCAAGCGCGGGCATCAGGTCGACACCCGACAACGAAGGCGTCTCGTCGAGGTCGACTCCACCAAGCGCGCACAAAGTCGCCGCGAGGTCGACATGAGTAGCCAAAGCATCGGTCATCGTTGCGGCCTCGGTAACACCAGGAACCTTGATGACCAGCGGCACACCCATGACCTCCTCATAGACACACGGCAACTTGGCGCGCAGGCCGTGGCTGCCGCAGGCGTCACCGTGATCAGAGGTGTAGGCGATGACCGTGTCGTCGTATAAACCGAGTTCGTCCAAGGTGCCGAGTAACTCTCCCAGGTTTTTGTCGAGTTCCTCGTGCAAGTAGGCGTAGTAGTCGAGTTGCCGTAGCCAGGCCCGCTCATCGGCGAGGTCCATCCGGCCCACGAAGTGTTCATGGTTGCGCACCTGCCGCCAGGCACGTTGAATCTCCGGTTTGGAATGGAGATCGTCGTGAAAGTTGGCGGGAAGTTCGCTGAACCGCTCCGGGTAGTCCTCTGACACTGCCTCCACCGGTACCCCCTCAAGTCGCAGGTTGCGCATGAACTCGAAAACCTTGGCGTCTTCGGGGTGCTGGGCCTGGCAACTCGGATGGTCAATCGGAAACCACATGATGTCGTGCGGGTTCACGAGGGCCACCGTGAGATGCCAGGGTTTGTCGTCGTCGGCATGCGTGCACAGCCAGTTGATCGCATCCGCGGCAATGATCGGATCGAAGAAGCGACCGCTCCAAGCCGACCCTGTGTAATGCATGTCATTACCCCGAAAATCCTGGTAGCCGTGGGCGGTCATTTCAGGGATGTGCTCATGCGAAAGATGCCATTTGCCCAGGTAAGCACTGTAATATCCGTAGTCTACCAGGAGACTCCCGATTGTCGGAATTGCCGGATCGAGAGCCGTGTGAGCCGGAAACGAGACGTTGTCGACCACCCCATGCTCGGCGAGATAGCTACCGGTGTAGAGACTCGCCCTAGACGGCGAACATGGCGAGGAGTGTGTGTAATAGCGGTTGAAAGTCAACCCGTCGGTTCGTAGCCGATCGTGCGCCGGAAGGTCAGCCTTGCCGGTCAGCCAATCGTTGCGTCGTTCCTCATCGGAAACGATCAACAAAATGTTGGGTTGTTTGTCCATAACCGCAGCGTAGAACGCTCAACTCAGCCGGGCTATATGGGAGGCCATAACTGAACGGATGGTTTCTAGGGCTTCGCTGTTGGTGAGGTCATCAATGATCATGACCTCACCAACATGGATCTGCACCAGCGGTCGGCCGCGCCAAGGAATCCGCGGGAACCGACTGTTGCTTGGCCAAACCTCATCAGACCCGACAAAAGCGACCGGCAACACGACGGCGTCGGCCGCTCTAGCGATCTCCAAGAACCCTCTACGAACCTTGCCGAGGCCGGACTCATCACGTTTTTCAGGGGGCACGATCCTACCCTCGAGCATCACCGCAACGGGCCGACCGTTTGCCAGGGTCTCAACAGCGGTATTGATCGTTGCTCGCCATCCACTACCAGCGCTAATACAACCAGCCGATTTGAGAAACCTCCCCACCAGCGGAATGTCGAAATATTTTGATCGCACCAAGATCCGGGCTCGTAACCCGAGACCCTCAAGCAGCGCGAACCCGACCGGGACATCAAAGAAGCTCCTGTGGTTGGCGACCACGACAACGGGCCTTCCCAGTGTGTCGATCGGACCGTCCGTAGTCTGGCGGGTACGACACAACAGACGACTCACAAATCTCAAGAAGACAGCCCTGCGCGCAAACCGGCGTTGATCACGATCAGAGACTGGTGCCACGGCCTTTGTCTAGCGCCCTTTGGACTGGGCGGCACACAAGTTTGGCGTGGCGATGAGTAGAAACCGAGCCTGTGAACTACGGTCGGCGGTTCATGCCCGCCGCAGCGCCCGAAGAGATCACCCGGGAGAGTTGGCTGGCGTTGATCGTCGTTACCGCGGCGGCGTTTCTGGTGGTGCTTGACGTATCTGTCGTCAACGTTGCGCTTCCCTCCATAGCACGCGACCTCAAAGCGACATCGGTGGAGCTCCCCTGGGTGATCTCCGGTTACAACATCGCCTTGGCGTCACTGTTGCTGCTGGCAGGACGAACAGCAGACCGTCGTGGCCGGAGGGCGACGTTCACGGCTGGGTTGTACCTGTTCCTTGCCGGCTCCGCCCTGTGCGGAATGGCCAATAGCCCAATAACCCTGATCGTCGCCCGGGTAGTGCAAGCGACGGGGGGCGCATTTCTCATGCCTGCTTCGCTGGCGATGGTCTTGCCCCAGTTCCCGCTCTCTCGACGAGGTGTAGCGATCGGAATCTGGGGCGCCGCTGGTGCACTAGGAGCGGCCTTTGGCCCCTCTGTTGGTGCGGTGTTGATCAGCGCATGGAGCTGGCGGGGGATATTCCTTGTCAACGTTCCGTTAGGACTGATCGTCGCTGTCTTAGCCCGACGTCTGGTCGCTGAAACGCGTGATGAAACCGCCGAGGGACCGCTTGATCTAATCGGTGTTCCCGTCGGTGTGGCTGGCGTGGCCCTGGTCATGTACGGAATCGTTCGTTCGGAGCAGCACGGGTGGACCGACCAGAGTGTGCTCTTGTTGATCCTGGCTGGGATCGCGGTCGTTCCTTTTGTGGTTTGGCGATCGACACGCCACCCTGCGCCGCTGCTTGATCTGTCGCTGTTCGCCGGTCGTCCCTACTCAGTGTCAACTGCGGCGTTTTGGGCCTATTCGCTGGCTTTCACGGCCGGATTTTTCCTCAACTCGTTCATGTTTCAAGAGCTTTGGGGTATGAGCGTGCTGAAGACCGGTTTTGGTCTCACTCCGGGTCCTCTTATCGCCGCGGTGACATCGGCGCGCTTGGGAGGGATGGCCGACCGGATCGGACACCGCTGGATAGTGTCAATCGGCTGTTGGGTGGTTGCCGCGGGCTACCTCTGGATATTGCTGACTTTCACGTCGGAACAGGATTATGTCCTCGTCTACTTGCCGTCTGCGGTCCTTATCGGAGTGGGCGTCGGAGCAACTATCGCCGGTTATCAGAGCGCGGCGATGGCAGAGGTCGAAGTCGACCAGTTTGCGAGCGCCAATGCCACGCTCCGCACCTTTCAACAGGTCGGGTACGCCATTGGCATCAGCGTGGTGAGCACCCTTGCTGCCGGGTTCAGCTACGACGGCATATATCGCGGTTTCATATGGGTGATCGCCTGTTTCGTTGTCTCCGGGATGGTGATGCTGGTCGGCTATCCCTCAGGTTCAGCCGCCGCCCGTCAAGCCTCAACGCACTGATCGGAGACTATGTGTGATTCAGCTTCTCCATCTCTCGACGCGGTACGCACCACACGCCGTATGACACAACCCACCCCCAAGTTGATTCGACAACGAGGCAGCATTTACAGCAGTACGCATTGGCGTCGATACGTCAGCGGTGGACGAAGAGGGAGGTTCGCGAGATGTCACGGTGACCGCGACGCTGAACGGCGCTCCGCTTTCGAATGATGTCGTGCTGACGGTCTCAGTGGAGGGCGATTCGGCTGAAGAGTCGACCGACTTCGAAGCGGTCACCGACTTTGAAGTAACGATCGAAGGGGGTAGCTCTGCTGGATCGCAGGTCTTCGCTCTCACTCCCATCAGCGACCAGAGGTACGAAGGTGACGAGACCCTTTTGGTGAGCGCAACGACGAGAGCGTCTCTGGCCGTCGGTCCGTCTCCGGGCTTGGTCTTGAAGATGGCGAACTCCACCGGTGCAAGGTCTACTTCTGCGAACCGCGCTCACCGTGGCAACGCCCCACCAACGAACAAACCAACGGACTGCTACGACGCTGGCTGCCCAAAGGCACCGACAACAACGTCAACCCTCCACACCTCTCGGTCATCGAACACAAGGCAACCTCAACACCATGCCCCGCAAACTACACAACTGGAAATCAGCCGAAACCATCTATATTCAACAGACTTGCAACCACCACTAGAATTTGCGCATGTAAGGTCAGATTATGTGTGAGTCATGTATAAGATATGTATGAGAAATGCTTAGAGCGCGCAAAATGGGTGGTCAGGTGTGGTTCCATCGGTCGGCCCATTTGAAGAGTTTGAGTACCGTCGCTCAGGCGACCTGATTAAGGCTAGGAGATCTAAACCATGTTGAGCAGCAGCGGTCGAGTGTCGAACCGGTTGGGTGTCGGCAAGGGGATTGAAGCTGGCAGCAGCGGTTGTTTGCCGCGCGCCCGTTCCGGGGGGGTGTCCCTGTCTTGTTGTCAAGTCTTTTTAGGCGGCTTGGGGTAGGGGTTGGTGTTGGGTTGGTTGGTAGGGGGTTCGGGTTTTGAGCATGGCTAAGATGATGTCGCAGCGGCGGCGGGCGACGCAGATGACGGCGGCGTTGTGGCGTTTGCCTTCGGCTCGTTTTTGTTGGTAGTAGGCGCGGGCGTCGGGGTCGTGTTGGGCGGCGACGAAGGCTG
>JAKZTU010000195.1:0-10765 GCA_047516945.1 Acidimicrobiales bacterium | reverse complement strand
AACTTGGACCCTCAACGCCCCACGAGGGTCGGCGGAATGACCACACTGGCGATCATCGGCGCAGGCAAAGCAGCGGTACTTCACGCTGAATCCTCGCGTGCGATCGCTGGGGTGCAACTCATCGGGATTGGTGGACGTTCTTTGGGACGTGCCAGCGCGGCTGCTGAGGCGCTCGACTGCGCCGAACTCAGCGTTGACGACATGATCAAACGCGCTGACATGCTCGTTGTTGCGGTACCACCAGGCGACACCGGTGATGTATTGGCGCTTATCCCTCCGGACCGGCCCCTCCTCGTCGAATCACCGGCCGGCATGAGTTCGGCGGTCGACACAGCAGTTCGGCCAAATGCGATGCTCGGCGCCAATCTCCTTCACGCACAGATAGCACGCCAGGGGCTTGCGTCGATCAACGGTCTCACGGACGCACACCACCTTCTGCTGCGCGCCAACGGTCTTCGCCCTTGCTGGCACGCCAGCGCCAAAGAGAGCGGTGTCTTGCTGGACTTGGGAGGTCGCCTCCTTCCCGTCTTGTTGGCGGCCGCCGGCCAACCAGTAGTGGAAGTCTCTGCCACGCTGAGCGGCCAAGGCGATGTTGACATTGGCGCCGAGTTTGATCTGAGGCTTGACGACGGACGGTTGATACACGCCGAATTGCGTTGGGGAGTCGAGCCACCCGCAGCCGATATTGAAGCCGCGAGCGCCAACGCTGTCGTAACGCTTCGACTGTGGCCATTTCCTGTGCTTGAGGTTGACGGAAGCGAAATCGCCACGGCTGAGAGCCAAGAGCCACTGCACGCGCTCGGATTTGTGTCCCAATTGCAGCGGCTAACCGCTGTCACCAACTATCAAGCTGCTCCTTGGCCCGAACTCTCCAGCGGGTTTGGCACGTTGAGAATCATTGAGGCAGCGCTGCTCAGCGCCAGCAGCAGAAAGCCCTGTCGACTCGCCTAGATCGGCGCGCCAGGATCAGTAAGCGCCCGAGAGTTTGCGGTGGTCCCAGCTGATGACTTTTTGGGGCTCGACCACCACAGCTGTCCGCTTGGCAGCCATCTGAGTAGCCGCCTGCTCCAAAACCTCCTCGGGGATATCAGGTTGATTCCGTTTCATTACCTCAAGAGCCAGCGGATACACCTCTGAATGGTCAGTCACGAGCCGTGCGGTTCCCTTGATCATCACGCCTCGCAGTTGATCGTAGACATCACCGTCTTCCCATAACAGAGTAATTCGCGGGTCTCTTTGCAGATTCTTGATCTTCTGAGATTTCGTGTAGGTCTCAAAGACCACTCGATTGTCGACGCGGGCAAACCACAAAGTCGACAAGTGAATGCTGCCGTCGCGCTCGATCGTCCCCACTTGGAGACTCTTTTGCTCTTCGATGAAAGCGTCGACTTCATCTTCGTTCATGCGGATCACGTCTCGTCTGTTCTTTGCCATCTGCTCAGGCTAGAACTTCACGGTCAGAATTAGATTGCTGGCAAACTAGAAAAAGACACCCGTAGGTGTCTTTTTCCAGATTGATTGTTGACGCGATGGTGAACGAAAAGTTCGCTCAGATCACTCGGACAGACAGGGCTTCATCGCCCTTGCGGCCCGGGCCGATCTCGAACTCCACGTTTTGACCTTCCTCAAGAGTTCGGAACCCGGAACCGTCGATGTTGGAGAAGTGCACAAACACATCCTCACCGTCTTGACGGGAGATGAATCCATAACCCTTCTCGTTGTTGAAAAACTTCACTGTGCCCGTGGGCATCTGGGCATTCCTTTCGATTACCGCGGCGTTCAACGCGAACTCCGCACGCACAGCCTAGAGAGCTTGCAAGTGAATCCACCGACGCCGACGAGAATGTGTCGTTGTCTCCCGCTCTTGTCCGCGGCGCGCCTGCTCGGTCTCTCAGCGACCGGTGACGGAATCGAACCCGTCAACAAGTTCGCGAATCCGTTGCTCCGCATCGGGCGCTTGGGGCGCGAGACGCAATCCGAGCCGAAAGTCGGTCACTCCGGTTTCAACTAGTCGCGGGACCGGCGACATGGTGGCTTCAATGTCGAATGAGCCATCGTCGCGGGTGACAACGCCAAGGTTGGACACCACTTCGATGTCATCGGGATCGCGGCCTTCTGCGCTGACCGCTGCTCTCATTCTGGCGATACCGCTAGAGATGTCGGCGGCATCTGGCCCCCAGGGGATCCAGCCTGTGCCAAAACGGGCGAGACGGCGCATCGAGGCCGCATTGACGGTGCCGCTGACCCAGATCGGCACGCCCCCTTTCTGGGTGGGTTTCGGCATCTGGTGTATCTGCGAAAACTGCAGACGGTCAGAGGAATGCTCAGCAACTTGTTGACTCCACACCGTCTGGCACACCTCAAGCGTGTGATTGAGTTGCGCTCCACGGTCGCGGTAGTCGAGTCCCGCCGCTTCATACTCCTCACGTTGCCAACCAACCCCCACGCCCAGATCAACTCGGCCGCCTGACAACACGTCAATGGTGGCCAGCGTCTTGGCCAGCACCACCGGCCGACGCAACGCTGCGATCAAGATCGCGGTGGCGAATCTGATACGTTCGGTCACCGCTGTCAGGTGGGCGATCGTGGTCAGCGGTTCCAACCAGTGACCGTCTGGACCGGTCGGTTGACGGCCGCCTGCGATGCCCCCAGTCTTGGCGTAGCTGTAGGCCTCGAGGTTCTCCCCAAAAACAACATGATCCGCCAAAGCCAGCCGATCGAGACCGGCGCGGTCCGCGACCTTGGCCCGCTCAACTAGGTGCGTCCAGCCTCCAGGGTCGTCGGCCGAAAACGTGATCAGCATTGTAGAGAGTGTTGGTTGTATCGGCATCACCTACCTCAGTCGCTATCGGTTTCACTTGCATGTAAGCACACCACGCGGTTGCGGCAAACTACGGGTGTCGATGATGGGTGCTCAGCTACGCCGGCGACGACGACGCTGCGGGCGATCGTCATCGCGGACAGTTTGACTCCGGCGGCTCGTCGGGGAACTCGGTTCTTGAAGTTCTGGCACCGCAATCGTGCCGTCGAGGACGCCGCGGATCAACGACAGATGCGCTGGTGTATTCCCACAGCAGCCACCGATAATCTGCGCGCCCGCTTGGCGCACGCGATGGGCGTGAGCGGCCATGACCTCGGGGGTGCCGCTGTAACACAGCTCCGCACCTCTCCATCGTGGTATTCCAGCATTTGCCTTGGATATGACCGGTACGCCGCTGACGGCCTGCATCTCAAGCAAAGCAGCCTCGGTATCTGCAAGATTGTTGCCGCAGTTGGCGCCCATAGCTGCTACGCCAAGCTCGGTGAGTCGTTTCGCTGCGTCGTCACCAGTGACACCCATCATGGTGCGCCCGGCGGTGTCGAAGCTCATGGTGACAGCGATGGGTAGGTCGCAGCGTTGCCGGGTTCCTCGCACCGCGGCCTCGACCTCTTCAAGCGAACTCATGGTTTCGATCCAGACAAGATCGACGCCTCCCCGACTGAGCCCCTCAGCCTGTTCGGCGAAGGCGACGACGGCATCTGCGAACTCAAGGGGACCCAACGGCGCGATCAACTCACCCGTGGGACCGACCGAGCCGGCCACGAGGACATTGCGGCCTGCGCGACCTGCGAGGTCAGCGACAACTCGACCGTTTCTGCCGGCAGCCTCGTTGACTTCGACTACGCGGTCATCAAGCGTGTGCAGTGACAGGCGATGACGCGTGCCGCCGAAAGAGTTGGTCAAGAAAATGTCGGAGCCAGCGTCAACATACGCTTGATGGACTTCCTGCACTTTTTTTGGAACGTCTACGTTCATCCGCTCAGGCGCATCGCCAGGTAACAAACCACGGGCGAACATTTCAGTGCCCATGGCTCCATCAACGACGAGATGGCCTCGCTGCGCGACCAACTCTTCAAGCGCCATGGCCGCTGACGCTATCTGCAGGCCAACGGCTAACGACGTTGCGCATACCCCCAAACTTCTCAGTCTCTTTTCCGCTATCGAGTCTGACCGACGCGGCGACGCGTGGAACACTGAGACTGTGCCGCGCTTTTCTTGGAAACCAGGATCCTCCCGTAGCGGCACAGGGAGCGCTTCGGCCCATGTTGCGCAACTCTCTTGGCTCACCTGGCCAGTGGTCCTCATCGCGATTCAGTTGTTGTTTTTTCCAACGCCGGAAAAAACAACACCAGCAGCGTTCTAGCAACCGCGAGCTATTCGCGTTCTCGTAGCACGCGGCGCAAGATCTTGCCGGAGGCGCTCTTGGGGATGGCGTCGATCACTTCAAGCAAGCGGATCTGCTTGTAGCTCACCAGATGCTCGCCAACGAGTGCTTGAACATCTTCCAAGGTGACGGTGGCGCCGGGGGCGCACACCACGAAGGCTTTGGGGATCTCACCGGCTTCAACATCTTCAACCCCGATCACCGCCACATCAATGATCGCCGGATGGGTGATAACCACAGCTTCGAGCTCCGCAGGAGGAACCTGGAAACCCTTGTACTTGATGAGTTCCTTGATGCGGTCCACGATCGAGTAGTGCCCTGCTTCGTCGAGCACTGCCACGTCGCCGGTGTGCAGCCAACCGTCTGCGTCGATGGTTTCGGCTGTGGCCTCAGGGTTGTTGAGGTAGCCCTTCATCACCATCGGGCCGCGTACCCACAGTTCGCCTCGACCGCCGACATCTTGATCCTCGCCTGTTTCGGGGTCAACGATGCGGCACTCGGTGTTGGACACAGCGGTGCCGCTGGTGCCGGGCCGGTAATTTCCTTCTGCAGTAGCGTGCGTCACCGGGCTGAGTTCGGTCATCCCGTAGCCCTGAACAATTTCGCATCCCACCCGATTGGCTGCTTCTTCTGCCAAGTCCGCTCCCAGCGGTGCCGCGCCCGAAAATACTTGTTTCAGACTCGACAGGTCGTAGTTCTCCACAAGCGGAGACTTGGCCAAGGCCAGCACCATCGGTGGCACCGCGAAGAAACGGGTAATCCGCCACGACTCCACGAGTGTCAGTGCCGCATCCAAATCGAACCGCGGCATCGTCACCACGGTCACGCCGTTGGCGAGCAACCCGTTCATCAGGACCTGCATCCCGTAGATATGGAAGAAGGGCAGAGCCGCAAGTCCTAGCTCGTCTTCGTCGTATTGGAGCACATGTTCCATCTGGCAGACGTTGGCGACCAGATTGTGATGGGTCAGCATCACACCTTTGGGCAGACCTGTGGTTCCCGACGAATACGGCAGCACCATCACATGCTCGTGAACATCAACCTCAACTTGGTCGATCTCTTCGCCCATCAGCGAAGCCATCGACGTGGCCCCGGGGGCCTCCCCTACCACGATCACCTCGCTGACACTGGTGCCTTCTATAGCGGCCAGGGCAACGTCGAGAAACATCGGAATCGTCAACAGCAGCGACGCGCCCGAATCCTGGAGTTGGAAACGGACCTCGTTGGCGCCGTATGTCGGATTGATGGTGGTGATCGTGGCGCCAACAACGCCTACGGCATGAAATACGACGGCGTATTCGGGCACGTTGGGCGCCATGATCCCAAGAACATCTCCAATGCCGAACCCTCGTGCCGATAAACCCCCAGCCATGGATCGTATTGCCGAGTCAAGTTCAGCGAAGGTGTATGTCGAAGAGGCGCCGTCGGTGATGGCCACACGATCCGGGATGCTTTGCGCATGACGCATGACCAACTCGGTTATGGAAACGTCTGGGATCTCCACGCGGGGCAAAGGACTGGTATGGATGATTGTCATCGGTTTCCTTAGAGACTTGATTCGTCCACGGATGGTAGCGTGAGCAACATCTGCGGGCTCAAGCGGACTCGGGATACGGTGGACGCATCGCCTGGCAGACTGAGAAAGGCGAGCAGTACCACAGGCCAGATTCATGGACCCGCTTATCGACCCCACCGATCCCCGCAGAGTTCGCAACCGAAGACCTATCGGTGCCTTCATTCGGCGGGTCATGCGCCCAGAGTCTCGCCCTCCTAAGGGATCCGACATCTTCACCGCGGCCCGTCACGTCACGGGCGCGATTGGAGCTGGCACCAGCCCGGCTTACGAGGCGTTGGCCGAAGGGGGCGAGAGTCTCAACCGTTCGCTGCGGAAGAACCCGTTGCCTCCCAGCACCCACGTTTCGCATCGTGACGCCACCCGTCACAATCTTCCGGTCCCGCTCTCTGAACGCTGCATTCAGGACCACCGCAAGCCCGAGGACTCGTGAACTCAGACACGCTCGGGTAGTCGAGCAAAGAGTCACTAGGGCAAGAGTCGCTAGGGCAAGAGTCGCTAGGGCAAGAGTCGCTAGGGCAAAAAGAGCAAGGCGTTACTGCTACGGGGTGGGGCACCTAGATCGGCTAGGTCAACAGAATCGATCCGGGCAGTCGTCACGTCCAGAACCGACAACCGCGAGGCCGTAGCGGCGTCAAACCACGCAACAAAAGACGAGTCCGGTGACCAAGCGATCGCCCCGCGCACTTCGGTCGCGAGCACGACAAGTTCATCGGCTGCGACATCATAGAGGAGGTCTGGATATGACGGGCCTGTGGCTGGGTTGACCAGCAGAAGATGAGTTCCGTCGGGAGCGATCGTGACGCTCCCCAGGTCACCCGAGAGTTCTGTCGGCAGGTCCGAGACTGCGCCTGATGAGCGATCAACCAGCACCGGAGTGCAGGCCAACGAATCAATGCAACGGATCTCGACATGATGAGTAGTGGTCGCGGCGATCACCGGCGAGTCAGAAAAGTGAACGAGGCCAGTTTGAGTGGTGACAAACGTCTCACCGGTTGAACTAGTGACGAGCACACCGAGGCCAGGCACATCGAGCAGCGCTGCCCCGACCGGCACCTCAAGACGAACCATGAACACTCCAGAGGAGTTTCCAACGTAGATTTTTGCAGGATTCGGCGGCGCATGAACGACTATCGCGAGGCTGCTGATCTCACCCACAATGACCTGCCCCAGTGAGGAAAGACGGTAGATGGTGGGATCACCTGATCCAACTCCTAACTCGAAACCGTACGTATCACCGCTTTGGTCGAACATGACGAAAGAGCCGAAACCGGCGAGCAGGTCGTTCATGGTTGCTACTTCGGGTGTCACGATCCTTACGGGATCGTCATCTGAAGCAGGGTTGACAATGGCGATGCCGTCGGGCGCAACATATGCAACTCGATGTTGGCCAACGAGCAATGCCAGTTCGCGTACGGCTGGCGTGTTGCGGCCTTCAGACACGGCTCTGTCGGAATGATCGCTTCCGGTTTCACCGTCTGTATCTGATGCTGGGCCTTGGTTCAGGTCAATGTCTGTGACGGGGAACGAGTCTTCGGGAGCGCGGACTGATTCGGGCGACTCACGCCAACCAATAAACAAAGCCGCTGCGAATATTGACAGCAGAGCAACCGTGAACCACTTCGCTGGTCCAACACGACCGGCGGCCCCGACGGCTTCGGTCTCTTCGGTGAAATCGCTGTGGCCCGAGTGACCGCGGTGGCTTTGGTCAATCTTCTGACCGCAGGTGGGACACACGTGCTCATCGAAGCGCTCATCGGCTCCGATCGAAAGATGCTGGATTCGAGGAGAGCGTGGGTTGTTGTCTCGCTGGTTGGCTTGCTCGGTAGCTCGCTGGGTGTCTCGCCTCATCTGCGACCGAATCTAGTTCGCTTCGTGGTGCGCATTTCAGAGCAACAGACTCCTGTTGCTGGTAGTTGTCTGAATCGCGGCCACGTTTACGCGGCCACGTTTAGAATGTGATCTGTCCGCTGGCCACTTAAGCGGAGTCAGGAGACGGGTGGTTACTCAAGAGCCATATCTGGACATGATCGCCCCTTGGGACGGTCGCCGTGTGCCGGTCACGCTGCTTGGTGGATACCTCGGAGCGGGCAAGACCACAGTGATCAACGAGGTGCTGGCAGCAACCGACCGGCCTATTGCGGTGCTGGTGAACGATGTCGGTGAGGTGAATGTCGATGCCTCTCTGGTTCGCCGTCGCCATGGCGACACCATTGAATTGACCGACGGGTGTGTCTGTTGCAGCCTGGCCGGGGGTTTAGCGGCGGCGTTTGATGGCTTGCGAGAGCGGGATGCCCCGCCCGATCACGTCATTGTGGAACTGAGCGGCATTGCGGATCCCGCTCGGGTGGTGCCTTGGGCATCTTCGCCAGGGTTTTCGCTCGACGGTGTGGTAGTGCTGGTCGACGCCGATCAGTTCCCGGAGCGGTTCAACGATCCCGCTACCGCCGCTTCTGTGGAGACTCAGCTCAACGCAGCGGACCTGCTTGTTCTCACCAAACTTGATCTCGCATCGCTGGCTGATGTGGCCAAGACCCGGTCAATTTTGCAGGGCTGTGCCCCTGGTGTCCCGGTTCTGAACAGCGACGACGCGGTTGCGACTGCTTCTTTTGTTGACTTGGCCACTCGTCGGCCCGGTGGTGTTACCGATGTCGGGCCGGCAAACCTGTTCGACGCCCACGAAGTCTCCACTATTGCGGTGCCCAGGCCCATAGCTCGTGCCGAGTTCGAAGCCATGATCGACGCCTTAGCTCCATCGACGCTGCGCGCCAAGGGCATAGCGTCGACCCCCGACGGTACCCGCCTCCTCGCTCAAGTCGTAGGCCGCCGCCGTTCAGTCACCGTGCTCCCCGACGCCGAGTCCCAACCCCCCACCGACCTAGTAGTAATCACCCCCCGGCTCTAAAACGATCTCTACGTAGCAACAGCTTCAACCGGTGGACCGGGGAGAGGTTGTTGCGGGCGTTACGTACCCCGTCACGAACGGATGCGTCACCGCGCTGCAAGCACCGGGGTCTTGAGCGAAGGGTCTGCTGGTGGTACCACAAACTCAGTGTCAAGCAAACAGGGGGAAAGCCCAAACCCATCAAATGCTCCCGTTTTGGCCACATGGTTATATTTTGTTCAAGAAAATATAACCATGCCTCGAATATTGAAGTGGCCTTTCAGTTTTCTTGGGCCTGATCCGCTTGAGCAGCAGACAAAAGCCGCGCTCCAGGGCCTCCCCGATGACCAGGCTCCCAACCACTCCTTCGGAAAGGAGTCGCGGAATCCAGATTGCAGACCTAGTGGCCTACATACTCAGTCGGTTCGACAGAGTCTCAGGGACGCACCGTAGCAGGTCGGACATGGCCGTTCAGCGGTTGTACAACGACCACATCGTTTGTCGACCCGTTTGAGCTTTCCCAGTGGAGCCATGGAATGCTAGCTGCAGGCGTAGTTGGCAGGGCCCAGCGAACACTGCTGTGCCTCACAGCGGCGCGGCCACGCTAGTACCCGGTCTAGGATGGGAACGCGAGAAAACTTCCTGCAGGCTTGATGATCCCAAGACGATTCGAAGCAGCGGGTGGAAAGGAGGTCGAAACATGACTACTCGACTTGTTTTGCGTCTCACTGGGGATAATGCTCGACTCGGAGAGGTTTTCGCGTCCGATCTCGCCCATCTACTCACCGGGGTTGAGCGGGCCGTTAGTCGGACCGCCGCTCAAATCGCTGGACGGGAACCTGGCAAGGCGGGACGGCTTCCTAAGACGGTCGTTAATGCCACGAAGCTGCGGCTCACCGCCATTAATGAAGGTAGCTTGGTGTTGGAGTTAGCGCCTCCCGATGAGCCTTCTGACCAGACGTTGGATCTTGACGACACACAACTCGCAGATTTGGCAATCCGCACAGTTATTGACGTTCTTGATGGTTCCGAGATCGGTTTTCCCGCAGCTACCGCCGCGCTTAGTGAGTTAGCCGAGAATCTGGATATCGGAGAGCGTTACGAGGCACTTGATTTTTCACAGCCCGGGAACGTACCTCGCGAGGCAGTACTAGACGCCACGGCCCGTTGGCGGTTGTCTGAAGCCGCCCGGCGACGCACCCGCAGCAATGACAGTGAGACGTTGGTAGGGATCCTCTACGAGGCTGACTTCGAGAAGAACACATCCCGACTGAGAACTTCATACGGTGACTCGGTTGCGGTCCGCTTCGACGACAGCCACGCCCCAAGGATCAAAGAGGCCCTACGAGAGCATGCACGACTCCAAGGTAGCGTCACCTACGACGACACCTCGGCATCAGTTATTTCGGTGGAACTTGCCGAGATCGAATCGGCCGAGCAACTGGAACTACTCGAGGATGTCGAGGACTTTTGGGTATCGCACTCCTTGGAGGATTTGGCCGACTCTCAAGGAGTCGGTGTCGTCGACCGGATCGAAGTCCTTCGGGACGAGACCATCTCCGACGAGGAAGCAGATGCCTTTCTTGCCGCGCTTGGGTTGTGATCCGTGCCAACTACAGCGTTGCTCGTGGACACCGATGTGCTCTCATGGATTGCGTTGGAGAAACCGGAAGCCAAGCCCTTCGAACCGCTTTTGGTGGGTAAATTGGCATTCATCTCATTCGTGACGGTAGGAGAAATGAGCTTTGGTGCCGAAAAGGCGAACTGGGGCCAAGCCCGGGTTGCGCGGATGGAGACGATACTAAAGCGCTACACGGTGATACCCGGCACTTATGACATCGCCAAACAATACGGCCGCGTCAAGAGAGACTTCCGGGATCAGGTGGACGAAAATGATATGTGGATCGCAGCCACCGCGCTCGCACACGAGCTTGCAATCATTACTAACAATTTGAGGCATTTTGAGCCGATGAGCGAACGGTTCGGTTTCAGTCTTGTTCATCCCGACCGCTTATAAGCGGGTCGTATACGAGACGGTCCCGCCGTAACCTGCGAAGGGCATTTCGGCCGCCCGCGACGGCACCCGCATACTCGGGGTAGTAG
>JAKZTU010000194.1:0-4584 GCA_047516945.1 Acidimicrobiales bacterium | reverse complement strand
TGGTCATCGTTTCTGGAAGTCCGGCGTCTGAGGTGGACAACACATGGGTTCGGCGGGTTTCGGCGATGACCACGCAACCAGCGCCGAACGGGCGGGTGCCCGCGGTCCACAACCCCTTCATACCGCTGGCGTAGTAGGTGTTGTTGGCGCGTCCGAGCACGAGCGCGTCGAGTCCGCGGCGAGCCATTTCTTCCAGTACGCGATCTCGGCGGCGGACAGTCAACGAGTCGGTCATGGGTCGAAGGGGGCATAGCCGGGAAACGATGACAGGATCCGGTGTCCGTCGTCTGTGACCACGACGATCTCCTCGGCGCGGTAGCCAGCGATGCCATCGTCCCAAATCACTGGTTCGAGCACGAGGATCATGCCGGGTGCGAGTACGAAGTTGTCGTCGAATTCGTCGCCGAGGTCGGTGCCGATCATTGGCATTTCGGCGCTTTCGAGACCTACCCCGTGGGCGATATAGAAGTAGGGCAACCATGGTCGGGTTCCGCCATTGGCTGCGATGGCTTGCCGCGCCATATCGCCTAGTGTCACCCCTGGTTTGATGGCGTCGTAGCACGCTTGGGTGATCGTTAACCAGCGGTCGAAACAGGATCGTTCGGCAGGCGATGGGTCGCGGCCTACGATCCAGGTTCGCCCATAGTCCGAGGCGTAGCCCTGGTAGCCGTGACCAGAATCGACCCACACCAAGTCGCCCTCTGCATAGCTGGGGTCGCCGACGCCAGTAGGGAAAGCTATAGCTCCAGTTGAGGTGTAGGGTCCGTCGCGTTGTGAGCGCGGCATGGGTTGGAAGATGGGATCGATCTCGTTGTGGTCGCCGCCAAAACCTCGTAGTGCTTTGAGGAACACTCCGGCGACGTCTCGGCGTGTGGCGCCGACGACGCATGCTTGGCGCGCCGGCTCCATGGCCCACTCAGTGAGGATCTGCGATCGCTCGATGCAAGCAACTTCGTCGGTGGTCTTGACGAGCCGGGCACCTCCGAGCACTCGATTGGCGTCAACGAGTTGGGCATCGTCGAAGAGGCCCGCGCGGGCCATCGCCCCGGTCACTGAGTCAACCGTGATACGACGACCTGCAAGGTCACCGATTACTTCGTTGAGCGCCGAGCGCGCGGCTTGAATGTCATCGTCGAGTTCGGGCCACAACGGTGAGCCGATCTCGCATTCAAGACCCGCTGTTTGGTTGTGCGCATGTAAACGCACACGGTCTTGAGTAACTATCGCGACCGCCCGTTGGTATGTCATATGGCTGGCATCGATCGCGTCGGCGACGAACCCGGTCGCGTAAGTCACATTTGGCCCGTGCAACAGAATTGCGGCGTCGACATCCTGATTTGCCATCTCGGTGCGCAGACGTGCCAAGCGAGCGGCACACATTCGTTCGATGTCGCAAGTCGGCAGTTCGACAGTCATCGCCAACAGCATGCACCATGGCTCCGACATCCGCCTTTTCAGCGCCCTGTCAAGCTCACTGATGTAAAACAGGGTTTGTGACGCTCGACGACATAGACCGCTCTTCGCATTTCGTTCAGGCCCGCGAGGCGCTTGACAACTCTGACACCGATGCGGCACGCGATCAGATCAATCGCGCTGAACGGCAAGCCGCTGCGCTCAAGGCGTACTCGATTCGTTGGATCGCGGAGTTGTTGTCGTGGGTGGGGGAGACCGAGGGTGAGGCTGCGGTTGAAGATGTGCTTCGGCGTTTCGGCGAGCGCAACCTTGCTGATCGTGCGCTGCCCGACAATGACTGGTGGTCGGTGCCCGCGGAGGTGAGGGCGAAGGTGGTTGCCCGGGCGATGCTGGCGAACGGGGCTGAGATTGAACTAGCTGAGGATGACGAGAAGATTGTCATGTCGTTTCGGTGCGGAACCGGCGGGATGCTCATCGACTCGGGTGCTTATGAAGGGGATGAGGCCCTGTTGAAATTGACCGAGTCTGGTCCTCGTACTTTTGGACGGGATTCGCTATGGGTGTATTGCGCTCATTGTTCTGTCAACAACGAGATCCAGGCTGTGGAGACGACGGGACGCCTCACTACCGTCGAGTTCCCACCGGAGCGTGCCGGTGAACCATGCGTGCATCACGTGTACCGACGTCCGCAGGACATTCCCGAAGAGATTTACGTCCGTATCGGCAAGTTTAAACCGGCGCTCGATCGCTGAGCGTCCGACGCTCGGGTCATTCGGCCTGAAGTTCGGCGACGATGTCGGAGATGAGTTCGGTTGCGACTTCGGTGGGCTCCCCGGCAGCGGCACGTGCCACATACATCGAGTCGGGGAGTGGGGGAATCGACTCGGCCCGAGGCCAGCGGATCAGCTCGCCCTTCACCGAACATTCGGCGAGAACTGCTACCCCAAGCCCTGCCTCGGCGGCACCGATAACGCTGGCTGCGCTTGGTCCCGAGAAGGTGATTGTGTGGGGGATGCCCGAGTTGGTTAAGGCTTGTTGTGCGAGCGGGCGATAAAACCCACCTTCACCGAATGTGATCAGGGGTACGGTACCTTCTTCGTATTGGCAGTCTGGGGCACAGACCCAGATGAGTGGGTCTTTCCAGAGGATCTTGTCTTCTGGTCGTCGGTTGTTTTCGAGCACCTGCAGCACGGCAACGTCAAGTTCGCTGAGGGCCAACATTGAACTGAGCCGAAACGAGCGGTCAACGAAGAATTTGATCGACGTTTTGGGGTGAACGCGGTTGAAGCGTGAAAGCACGGCGCAAATGCGCGCGGTGCTGATCTCTTCGGGGGTGCCGACTTTGACTGTGCCGGTTAGTTCTGAGCTTTCGAGACGACGAATGGCGTCGTCGTGGGTGCCGACGATGGCTCGGGCGTAATGGAGGAGTTCTCGTCCGTCGCGGGAGGGTCGCAGAGAATGTCCTTCGCGAATCAGCAGGTCACGGCCGACTTTCTGTTCGAGACGTTTGATTTTCCAGCTGACCGCGGACTGGCTGACCTGTAGAGATTCGGCCGCTCGGGTCATGCCGCCCAGATCGATGACGGAGATGAAAGTTCTTAGCGATTCAATGTCGAGTTGCATTGGTTGAGCACCCTAGTCGAAGCATGACAACTATTGGTAGAAAGTACAAAGAATATATGGTTGTGTCATAGCTATTGATGCCCGATAATACAGTCATGAACACCAACCCGAATCCATCCATAGTTACAGCGTCAGTACTTCGCTCGGCTTTTGGGCCGGGTTATCAGTTTGGTGGCGTGTCGGATTACACCCTGCGCGTCATCATTCGATCCCCGGGTATCCACTAGCTCTCAGTTTTAGATCTGGCGGTGGATCGCCCCCCAGCCCACCGTCAACAAAGGTAGCGCCTCGCCGGTCCGCCCCCCAGCCAACCGGCAGGCGCTACCAGCATCTCAGGGCACTACCAGATGCGGCGGGCAGCGGCCCAGCGACTCAGTTCGTTACGGTTTGAGAACTGAAGCTTGCGGAGCACGGCGGAGGCATGTGTCTCGACCGTCTTGATCGAGATCGACAACCGACGGGCGATTTCTTTGTACGTGTAGCCGCGGGCCAAATGCCTGAGAACCTCTTGTTCTCTTGGTGTGAGGCGGTCGAGGTCGTTGTCGGCTACTTCGTCCGTCGGGCCCTTGCCGACCGTGAAGGCGTCGAGCACGAATCCAGCCAAGCGAGGGGAGAAAACCGCGTCGCCGTTGCTCACCCGGATGATGGCGTCGACTAAATCGTCGCCGGAGATGGATTTTGTGACGTAGCCACGAGCGCCTGCTCGCACCACGTTGATCACGTCTTCTGCTGCGTCAGATACCGACAGAGCCAAGAATCGGGTGTCGATTTGGCTAGAGGCAACCGCTTCTATGACTTCCCGCCCCGACCCCGACGGCAGGTGGACGTCGAGCAACACCACATCGGGCCGCCATTGTTCGATGACCGATACCGCCGAGGCGACATCGTCGGCCTCAGCCACGACATCGACTCGATCCCCGAGCTCAACGCGTACACCGCTGCGAAACAGCCGATGGTCATCAACGATGACGACCCTCGGAGCTGCAGCAACCATCCCCCCACCGTAGCGGCCTGTTGCCAGCGGACCGGCGGTAGCGGCGGCTCAGGTTTAGGGCGAGGCTGGCATCTATCCGCCGTCTTCGGTGTCTCCGATTAGGGGAACGAAACGAACCATGCTCAGGGTTTCAGTGGTCCTTTGGCCGCCAGTGCTTCTTAGGCGGGTGAGGTGTTGGACCTGGCCTAGCGGTCCGAGAGGGATTATCAGACGCCCTCCATCTACGAGTTGCTCAACCAAGGGGACCGGGATATTTTCGGTGGACGCGGTGACCACCACCGCCGAATAGGGAGCGCCGTCGGCGTAGCCGAGCGAGCCATCGGCTTGGACCACCGTCACGTTGTCGTAGCCAAGTTCGGCCAGCACCTCGGCAGCCGCGTCAGCCAGTTTTTGGTGGCGTTCGACGGTGACCACCTCAGCGGCCAGACTCGCTAGCACTGCGGCCCCGTAGCCCGAGCCAGTTCCCACCTCCAATACACGGTCGTCCGGTGTTATCTCTGCGGCTTCGGCCATCAACGCCACGATGTAGGGCTGCGAGATCGTCTGACTGGCCG
>JAKZTU010000193.1:0-4614 GCA_047516945.1 Acidimicrobiales bacterium | reverse complement strand
GGTTCAGCACGCCCTGCGCGTACTTCGGGGGGAGGAAGGCAACCCCGAGACTTGCGAGGATGACAACAAAATTCTGTTCGGAGACTCGGTCCGTCTCAAACATCGCGGCGTTACTGGCGACATCGAGCTCGAACCCGAGTTCGAGTCCCAAGGCACCATGGTCTGGGTCGGCCTGATCGGACCCTTACTCGACGCCATCGACGAAGGCCTCGTTCTACTCGCCGATGAACTTGACGCCAGCCTTCATCCCCACTTGGTAGCGCTCCTCGTCGAGATGTTCCAGGACCCCGAGCTAAACCCGCGCTGCGCTCAACTCATCTTCAACGGGCACGACACCAGCGTGCTTGGGGACTCCGACCAGAGCGTTCTCGGTCGAGACCAGATCTGGTTCACAGAGAAAGACCTTGAGGGCGCAACCACCGTCTACCCGCTCTTCGACTTCCGATCCCGCCGCGACGAAGCTCTCGGTCGGCGCTACCTGCAAGGACGCTTCGGCGCAGTCCCCGTAGTTGATCACGGCGAAGTCCGAGCCGGACTGGATCTCATCGATACATGAAGCAACCCAGGAGCGGCAGACCCCAGCGATCAGCTGGGAAACGAGACGAGCGCCGAATCATCCGAGTGCTCACCGAAGGAGCAGTCACCGAACCCGGCTACCTCGCGCAGTGGGCACGCCGAAACCACCAGATTCGCATCGAGACCAAAGACTCCGGCATGGTGCCGCTCAGCCTCGTTCAACGAGCCCGCGAATACCAAAAGGTCAACGCTCGTTTACCCAACAGGGGCCAAGGAGTCGACTTCGACGAGATCCGGTGCGTCTTCGACGTCGACCAACACCCCAACCTCGCCCAAGCGATCAACGAAGCCCGGCAAAGCAGCATCAGCGTCGCGCTCTCCAACCCCTGCTTCGAACTCTGGCTCATCCTCCACTACGAAGATCAGACCGCCCACATCGATCGTCGCGACGCCCAGAGTCGAGTTCGTGACCTCGGAGCCATCAAGGGGAAACGTCTCGAGCCCACCAACATCGAGGCCCTGTTCTCCGGCTACGAAGCTGCGAGGCTACGAGCGCAGCAGCTTCGGGAGCGCCATCTGGCAAACGGCTCAGACCCAACCGAGAATCCGAGCAGCACCGTCTGGGAACTCGTCGACCGCTTCCTCTAATCGGTCTACTTAAGTGCCATGGGCCGACGGTGCGCTGGCGGATGTCACAGCCCGGGCATAGCTCGCGCTCCGCCGGATTCGATGGCAGTTCGAATTCCGTTAGCGGTAGATGTCCTTCCTGGCGCCGATCGTGAGCACGACAAGGTCACCGTCTCGCGCTGTGTAGATGATGCGATGAGAGCGCCCTAGGCGCGCGGAGCGCTTGTCCCGCAGTTGACCCTTGAGTTTTTTTCCGAGTCCAGGCTCGTCGTCGAGTCGTCTGATGAGCTCACGCGCTTTCTGCGAGAGCGCCGGGGGTAACCCATCCAGGTCTTTTTTAGCTCTGGCGGTCAGTTTGGGCACGAATTGATCAATCGAGGGGAACGAGGTCGCCGGCAGCGAGGTCAGCCTCAGCTTCGGCGATAGCGGCCACGGTGTCGCTGTCCGCAAGGATGTTGAGCGTCTCAATCAGCGATTCGTAGTCTTCGTGCCCCACGATCACAGCTGCGGGGCGGCCGTGCTTGGTGATGATGAACTCGGCCCCGGTTGACTCGACCTCGTCGACGATCTCGCTCAGGCGACTACGGGCATCAGTCAATGGCGCTGTGTAGCTGCGGGAACTGGCGGTGGTGTTGGCGGTCATACTCAAACTGTACAGAAAACAAGACAGAACGTCACCAGCGTCCTCCCAAATGAGGTCCTAGACATTGAGCCAAGCCGCAGCCGACGCTAAGTCGCTCCCTACACCTGCTTAGTGACAGACCCTCCGCTACCCGACGAATCCTCAGATAACCCAGAGGAGGATGCCGACTCAGTAGCGGATGAATCGCCTGGCTTGCCCACCGCTACTGGTTTCCAAGCGCAACGACTGAGCCCGTTCTCATCCGGCGACAATTACAGAAGGCGAGGTGGCCCTCCAGCCTGTACCGGCACAAGGTCACAGGCTCCAGCGCGGACCGAAAGGTGTTCTGGCTGACGCCGGAGTGGCTAGACGATTTCATTGAGGAGGCCCGCTCTTTGAACTGGGACATGCCTGAGGACCGCTCGGTGCTGGAGAAGGTTGGGGACTAGGCGGTGGGAGATGCGAGCGACTGGCCACGACGGCTGCGGTCCGGTGCGGTCTGGCCTGCTTTGCGTATTGTGACTGAGTCCGATTGCGGCATCCGGTACAATTCGATGGAATGAGGGCCTAGTTGTGAGCGTCAACCGCCGGTTGCTGAGCCATTACAAGAAGCTGCGCTGGCATCGTTGTTTGGTTGTCGAGGCGATGCGGGTGATCGCCTTTCGCAATCGGGACCACTTCTATGTATCAAGTGTGCGGCTGGGAGTGTCAGATCGGGTCGACTCTGAGGCCGTGGCACTTGTCTTTGACAAGATTCTGCAGGACCAGGGCGTGGAGCCGTCCGAAGCGGATCGCCATGTGCTGGGGTGGGCATCGTGGGGTTCTTGGGACGTTTACATGTGTTTGCTTCACTCCCTTGTCGAAGACTATGAGAGGGTACGCTGTGATCATCCCAGCGTGGTGTTTCCGCCCCTAGACGATTTCCTCCATTCGCACCAGGAGTTGGTCGAAGAGCTGAGGGCCGTTAGGGACAAACTTCTCCATCCGCTGAAGAGAGCGGATTATCAAGACAGTGTCGGCAACTTGGGCATTGCCGCACGGCAGGTTGCCCCTGACCTATTTCTTGCCCTTGAGCAGTTGCAGGGCCAACTCGACGACTTCTTGGAGCGGCTTCGGGAGGTTGTGCTTGAGTCTCTAAAAAATGAGGTTGAGAACCTGCCGCCCGACGAGGTGGCCGTCTACATCCACAGGTACAAGGAGGAGATCCGCTTCCGGGCAGAGCGCGCCGGGAATGCCGAAGTGCTCGCAGACATGGACCGCCAGTCTGGCGGTCTGGCGGCGTTCGAGCAGATCATCCGGTCTTATTTGAGCGCGGACTTCTCGCTCGACACCGTTGGGATGGGGCGCATAGCTCGTTTGGAGGAAACGAGGAACGCCCTCTCCTTGCCTCTTCCGAAGCGGCCCTACTACAAGAGCGCGGACTCGGTTCAAACCCCGGTGGACGCCAACCTAGCGGGATGGGTGCTGATGGCCAGCTTCGGAGGCCAGGTCGCGATTCTTGAGCAGCGTCTCCCAGCCAACGTGATGCAGCACCGCGGCGGAATCCTCGAACTCTTGGTCCGTTCGGTCACTATTTTCAACGAAACACGCGCTGCTGCTTTCGCTCGGTACAACACGGCACACCCCGACGTGCCCATTGAGACTGTCATGGTTGACGAAGAATCATTCATGGAGGCCATGCGCCGCAGCACACCCACCGACACGGATGCGGAGTTGGAACAGGCCATGGTGGAAGCCACGCAATGCGGGATTGCGCTGGCACTATTGGCAGAACCGCTCCGTATTTATCGCGACTTGATCCGGGACACACCTGAACTCGGCCGCGAGGAAATAGACAGCGACACTCTGGACGAAGCTGAAAGAGTGCTCAGAGGATTCCGGAGCACGATCTTTCACGTACCACAAGGCCAAGCCGACATGTTCGTTGCCAATGCAGAACTAGCCGACGCTCCAATCAACCACGGCAAATACCTAGACCTTGTGGCGGGATTGACGCGTTTCTTCCAAGGAACCGACCCTGAGACCCCTTCGGAAGACGAGTAGGGGTGCTTTCGACAGCACCGTCCCGCCCGAGTGGTACGCCCGGCTGACAGCACCCCGTGGCGAGCACCCCAAAGCTCACGGCTCGTCGAAGCGAATACGACACTTCGACTCTGTAGCTTGGGCCGATGCGATTGCACCCAGTCGAGTTCACAGCACATGAGAAGGCCCCGTTTGAGAACGACAGACTGAACCGGCGCCCGCACGTCGAGGCGCTGTGCAGGGTGCTGCGCGGCGTTGATGGGCACGGGGTGGTCTCGCTTGACGCCCCTTGGGGTGCTGGCAAAACGGCTTTCGTGAGGATGTGCTCGGCGCATCTGCGATCCCAGGGTGTCCGGGTTGTCGAATTCAACGCTTGGCAGAAGGGCCATACTGGTAATCCTCTGTTGGACCTAGTAGCCGCTGTTTCCGATCAGATCGGCAAATCCAAGGTCGCGGAATTGCGGAAAACAGCGGTCAATGTGGCCTGGCACTTAGCCTGAATCCACCGACGGGCTTGTGGGATCAGCGGTTGGGGCCGGGTGGCCGCTGGGCTGGTGCGTGTGTGCGGGCTGGCGCGTTTTGGGGCGTTTTGGGGCGTGCGGGACTGGAGTGCGGGGCTGTGGCGGGTTGGTGGCGCTTGGGGTTTGGCTGCGCTGCGCGGGGCGCTGAGCGGCGGCTCAGATGAGCAGGGGGAGGTTGCGGATTCGTTGCAGGGCGGTGGTGAAGGTGTTCTGCCAGGGCCAGTTGAGCGGCAGGCGCAGTCTGTGGCGGCCGCTGTGGTTGACGAGGCGGCCCGGCACGGTGAGGAGCCGGTTGCGGATGGTGGC
>JAKZTU010000192.1:0-11283 GCA_047516945.1 Acidimicrobiales bacterium | reverse complement strand
TCATCGGCACCAAAGTACCCTCGGCAACCTCCAGTGCAGTGGCTATCTTTGGTGCCCGCTCCATTAGTAGGCGCCTAAATCTGGCAAACTTCAAGTTGTGCTCCGCAAACAGCAGATAATTTTCGGACTCCTCATCGCCTCGGGCATCGCCTTGATTGCTTTGGCGGCGATCGTCAACAGCGGCAACCAACCGGATACGGCGTTGGCGGTCCCTGGAGTCGAGGGCCTGATCCCAGAACGCGGCGACGAAGTATTGCAACAACAGCGCGTGGGAATCGACCTGGAACCCGAATATCGCCTCGTGGAGATGACAATTTCTGCCAATGCCCGCTGTACCCGCCCGGTTGTGGTCACCGAGCACGTCCGCCGAGTAGACGGGCTTCAGCAGTTCATCTATCAGCCTTCGTCTGGTTTGCCGGTAGAGGCGCTCGCCCCCGACCAAAACTGCGTGAACGTCACGATCGAGAAGATCTCTGTTCCCGGACGTTTCTCAGACATCGAGTGGGTCTTCACCGTCAACTGAGTCGAATCACCCCAGCTGCCTCACTAAGGCTTTCAGTTCGGTCATGGCTGGGGCTGGGTCAGGTCCAACCACAACCCCGTGCATACCGATGCTTTGGGCAGCCTCGACGTTGGCGGTCATGTCATCGACGAACACCGCTCGCGGCGCGGCGACGCCCAACTGGCGATGCCTTGGGCATGCAGTTCAAGCGCTGTGTCTGTGACGACCTGTCGATCAGCTTCGTCGGTGCGGAACTGCCTGAAGAAATCCGCCAGAGCCAACCCGATTCCGAGTTCAGCAACAGCACGCTCCACCTCAACCCAAGCATCGGCCAGCGGCAACTCCCCTCGCTCAAGCGGACGGGCCGAGAACACCCCACCAACATCCCAACAGATTGCTTCGATCATGGCGCCAAGGTTAGCGGGGAACCGGCTGGCTTGTCCAAACGACTGTCAACTCCAAGAACCCTCGCGTTGTTGGCGATCCAGTTCTGCGATCAAGAGCGGACCTGGGTCGCGCCAACCTTTGGGCTTGAGGATCTTCCCATCATCACGTCGGACAACCCGACCATCGACAACCTTTTGCATGTTGGCGCCGTGCACTATCTCGAACACCCGGTCAAGGTTCATGCCATGGCGAACCGCGGTGTCACAGATGTAGTAGATGGCATCAACTAAGGCGTCCGCCTGCTCTACGACATCAGTCGCTTCGCGTAACTCTTCGAGTTCGTCGTTGACCATTTCAGCAATGAACTCAACCGCTTCGACACTCATTTGCTTCGGGGTCGACGGCAAGCTGTCATCGTTGCAGGCATCACTGAATTCCTTGACAGCGGTCGTATAGGTCATGTGGATCCTTTGGGTAGTTCACCGGTCTTGAGCAGTTCGACAAAGGCGTCCTCGTCGATCACGGGTATCTGCAGCGCCTCAGCTTTGTTGACCTTGGAAGCGCCAGGGTCTGCGCCAACCACTAGAGCCAAGGTCGATTTTGAAACACTCCCCGGCGACTTGCCGCCACGAGCAGTGATCGCTTCTTTGGCTCCATCGCGGCTGAAACCGGCGAGCGCGCCGCTAACCACAACTGAGACACCTGCAAGAGTCTTGTCGACCGTCGAATCGCTCACCTCGGCTTCCATGGTGAGTCCGGCATCGGCCAGCCGACCGATGAGTTCACGGGCTTGCGGGTTTGCGAACCAACTGTGAACGGACTCTGCGATAACAGGCCCAAAACCCTCGACAGCGGCGAAGTCTTCAACGCTGGCGCCGATGATTCGCTCCATTGTCTGAAACGAAGACGCCAGCAACGCGGCGTTGACCTGACCCACTTCGGGAATCCGCAAACCGAAGATCAGATTGCCGAGCGGGCGGGACTTGGAGTGCCCGATCGCGGCTCTCAAGTTGTCCACTGACTTTTCCTGAAATCCGGGCATCTCCAGGATTTTGTCGAAATCAAGCCGGTACAGGTCGCTGACATCTTCGATCAAACCGGTTGAAACGAACCGGTCGACGTTCTTCTCTCCAAGAAACTCGATATCCATTGCGGTACGGCCCGCGAAATGCTCGATACGCCCACGGATCTGTCGGGGGCATCCGAAGTTGACGCAATTGGTGGCCGCTGCACCCTCGTCGCGCACCAACGGGTGATGACAGACAGGACAATCCTTGGGAAAGTGCCAGGGCGTCGAATCTGCGGGGCGTTCAGACAGCACCGGACCAACAACTTCGGGGATGACATCGCCTGCACGTCTCACGATCACGGTGTCGCCGGGACGCACATCTTTAGCGGCAACCTGATCCTCGTTGTGCAGAGTCGCGGTGCCGACCGTCACGCCACCAACGAACACAGGCTCGAGCTCAGCAAACGGTGTCGCCTGCCCCGAAGGCCCTATCGAAACGCTTATGTCGAGAAGCTTGGTGGTGCATTCCTCAGGAGGCAGCTTGTAGGCAATAGCCCAACGCGGAGCCTTGGCATCGGCACCAAGCTCGCGCTGCACGGCGAGATCGTCGACCTTCACCACGACACCGTCGAATTCGTAGTCGAGGTTGTGGCGCATGCCGTCGAGTTCCTCGACCCGGATTTGGACCTCGGGCATCGTCGTCAACGTGCGAGTGTGCCCGTTGATCGGAAACCCGAGCGACCCCAGCCACGCCAGCGCTTCGGAGTGATTCACCAGCTCAGGGCCACCCTCCACGAGACTGAGTTGGTAACAGTAGAACGACAGATCTCGACCGGCGGTGACCTCTGCGGAAATCTGACGAAGCGATCCCGCGGCAGTGTTGCGGGGGTTGACGTAGAGTTTCGGTTCCTTGCCGGCGGCTTCGGCCTGCGCAATCTGCAGGTCGTTGAACGCCCTGAAACTCGACAGCTTCATGTAGATCTCACCGCGCACTTCAAGCACCGCTGGCGCACCGTCGATTTGATTCGGAATGTCGCGGATCGTGCGCACATTGTGAGTCACATCTTCTCCGACCTTGCCATCACCGCGGGTAGCTCCCTGCACCAGAACCCCACCTTCGTAACGCAAAGAAATTGCTAAACCGTCGAGCTTCAACTCCACTGCAAACGACTCCGGTGACCGTCCCTCAAGACGACGCTGCATCCGCACATACCAGGCTTGCAACTCGTTGATGTCGAAGGCGTTGTGCAACGACATCATCGCCACGGTGTGGGTGACGGGCGAGAAGGCCACGTTGGGCGCGCCCCCGATTCGCTGCGTGGGCGACGCGTCCGTCACCAACTCCGGATGAGCCTCCTCAAGATCTCTTAGTTCCCGTAAGAGTTGGTCATACTCGGCATCGGGAATCTCAGGGGCGTCGCGTTCGTAGTAGGCCGCTGCATGACGGGCGATGGTTGCCCGCAGTTCAGCAACCCGCTCTGCGGGGTCCGTCGAGTCCGAAGCAAAATCCGAGGCCATCGAATGCTGACACTAGCAATCGCATGCGACATGCGAGCCAAGCTCGCCGGCACATGCCTAATGTAGATTCGTGCTTCGACGCCTCCGCGCTGCCACCTCCGCACAGCGATTGTGCTGGCTGGCGACCGGACTGTGGATCTTGCAACCGTTCCTATTGGGGCCACTGCTAAGCGAAGCGTTGGATCATGCTTCGGACTCCTTCAGCGACATCATCACCTTGGCCAGTTGGATTCTTTGGTTGGGCATTCTGATCTCTTTGGCGGCTCGTCTTCCGGTGACTCTCGCTATTGCCCGCATCGGCGTGGCCGGCACCCTGCCCGCGGCCGCGTGGGCCGCTATCGAAGTGCAGGAAACGACCCCCGCAGTCCTCGGGGTCGCAGGCAGCCTCGGCGTTACTGCCGCGGTGCTGGCCCCGGGAGTTGCCGACAGTTTCATCGACGGTGCCAGCTATGGAGACGAGCGGCGCTTTGCCTTGCGTGCACCCGGGCCGGTGTTGGTAGTTCTTGTCGTACCCGCATGGGCGATTGTGATCCTCGGCTCGACCACCGGACCGATCTTGTTGGCCGATCAACAATGGTTTCTGGGCGCGGTGGCGACCATCGTCGGAGGGTCCCTCGCGGCGCTAGCTTTCAACGCCCTATATAGGCTCACCAGCCGTTTTATCGTATTCGTGCCGAACGGCCTAGTGCTCAATGATCGGACTGTCCTTCGTGAACCCGTACTGTTTGCCCGCAATCAAATCGTCGGTCTGGCCCCCGCTCGAACCGACACCAGCGCGACCGATCTCACCGCCTCGGCGCTCGGTCTGGCGCTTGAATTGAAACTGAACTCCGCGGCGACCCTGCCGTTGATCACCGGTCGCAAAAGCACCCACGAACACAGCGTCAGATCACTGCTGATCTCCCCCACCCGTCCCGCCGACGTGATGCACACCGCAGAGCAGCGCGGCATCACCATCGCCTGAACAAACCCTGGACGAACAAGCCGTAGACAGACAAGCACGAAGTACACGCCCCGCTCCAACGTCGGCTTCAGCCACTCTTGGCGGTGCCCGGCTTCTCGCTGCCGCCCACAGGGCGTTGTCCGAGTCCTCGACGAATATGCCGACGCCAAGGGGTCAGCTTGCGCGATCCAAGCCGACCGCTCGGCTGAGTGGCGACAGTGTCTCCAGACTTCAAGGGACACGAGAGCGTCATTATTTTGTTGGTTAAAGTAGTTTATCAGTGATATATTAGCGACCTAATAGTGATACATTGTCAGTATGAAACGAGGAGCTCCGCTCAGCCGGATCACGACGGATGCTGCACGCCTTCTGGGACGCCGAATCGCTCTCGGACGGCGGGAGCGCAGATGGACCCTCGCGCAACTCGCGGAGCGAGTTGGCGTATCCGAGGGAACCATGCGAAAAGTGGAGCGTGGCGACCAGTCGGTCGCGCTGGGCACAGCATTCGAGGCAGCCTCGATAGTAGGTGTGCGACTGTTCAGCGACGACGCCGCGACACTGAGTCGAGAGTCAGAACTGGTCGACGCTCGGCTCGCTGTGCTGCCCGAGAGAGTGCGGCATCGTGCTGTCGATGACGATTTCTGATGCGCTGATCAACCCGCACAGCGTATTCGTCTGGGCTTGGCTCCCGAATGCCTCCGAACCAGTCGTGGCGGGTCGCCTTGACGGCGATGGCAAGGTCGCTACGTTCACCTATGGCCGCAGCTACCTGGCCAATCCCGACGCGATTGCGCTCTATCTGCCGGACCTGCCGCTCAAGAGCGGACCGATAGCTCCGACCTCGGGCAGCCTGCCTGGGTGCATCGCGGACGCTGCGCCTGACGCATGGGGGCGCAGGGTGATCCAGTACCAACATCGCCGCGGAGGCGAAGACCTGCCAGAACTCGGATATCTGCTCAACTCGGGCTCCGACCGCACCGGAGCGCTCGATTTCCAAGCGTCGCCCTACGAGTACATCCCTCGCTGCGGGGGGCAAGCCACGCTCGACGAACTCTGCGACGCGGCCCACCACGTCGAACAGGGCATTCCCCTGCCACCCGCCTTGGACCAGGCATTGCTGCACGGCACTTCGGTCGGCGGTGCGCGCCCGAAGGTCACGCTCACTGAGCGATCACGGCAAATAATCGTCAAGTTCAGCTCGTCCAACGACAGCTTCCCTGTGGTCAAGGCCGAATTCGTTGCAATGGAACTCGCACGCAGAGTCGGCATTGATGTCGCACCAGTCGAACTGAGTTCCGCGGCCAGCCGAGACGTGCTCCTCGTGGACCGCTTCGACCGCACGCCAGGAGGCGGACGCCGAATGATGGTTTCGGCCCTGACCATCCTGGACCTGCACGATGCACTCGGCATCGCGGGGCGCTACGCGACCTATGTCGACCTCGCCGACCGCATCAGGGCTCGTTTCGTCGACGCGAAGACGACGCTGCGCGAGTTGTTCTCCCGCATAATGTTCAACATCCTGGTCAGCAACACGGACGACCATGCGAAGAATCATTCGGCATTCTGGGACGGCAACATGCTGACGCTGACCCCGGCGTATGACATTTGCCCTCAGCTGCGAACCGGCGGAGAAGCCAACCAGGCGATGGCATACGGCGCCGACGGCGAGCGAAGCAGCCAAATCGAACGGTGCGTAGAGCAATCTGCCAGCTATCACCTCGACTCCCATGATGCGCGTGGCATCTTCAAACATCAGATCGGAGTGATCAGGCGTGATTGGAACGAAGTCTGCGATCTCGCACGCTTGACTAAAGCCGAACGCGAACAGCTGTGGGGACGCCAATTCCTGAACCCATACTCTCTGGGCGAACAATGAGCCGCAGTTCGGTTCCTCAAAGACCTCTCAGATCGAAACGGCCGGGACGAGGCCATGCAACAGCGGCTCGACGCGGTCGCAGAGGAGACTCTGCTCACACTGCTCGATGGTGACGAGTCCGCTGAAGGAATCGACCAGGACGCCCGGCGCACGCTGCGCCTGACCACCAGCAAACAGGACGGACATGCGGTGCTCGAGTTCGTCGCGGCAGCTAGCGACGAGAACCTCGAGGATCGGCTCTCTGTGCTCGCCACCCAGGCCGTCGGTCTGCCGCTTGAACGGGATATTTCACTGCGGATGCTGCAACATCACGCTTCGGAGGTCTTTCATCAGCAGTACAACGATCTCGATATCGTGACCGTCCACATCAAATCGCCTCAACGCCCGGTTCGAGATCTACTGACAACGAAGGGGTCGCGGAAGACGAATGCGCTTTCCCCCGTTCGGGGTGAGCCAGTCCCCTCAGCAGGCGCACTTCTCGTTCGTGCGTCTGCGTTATCTACAAGCCCGAGCGGCTGCCTCAGTAGCAACAACTAGGTTAGCCCGCGCAGCTACCGTCTCGTCGTCTACGTCAGCGTGGTCGTTGTTACCCGCCGCGTGGGCTTCATCATGCAATGACAGCATGGCTATGTACTCGCGTTCAGCCGCTGCTTGAGCGGTAGTCGCAGTGACGCAATCCGAAGCTGACACGCCACCACAGCTAGCTAACGCCACCGATACGACAACCGCGAGAGTTGATCGCGTAAACATGCTGAGCGAAGGTTGCGGGCTTATTTGTGAGCCGGTTCAGACCCGACCCGCCGGTTCGCGAGGCGACGCTCCACGACCTGGGCCGCAAGGACAACGCAACACACGCCACAGACCGCGACCGTGAGCCAAGCCGGGCTGTACCAAAGCAGTACAAACACAGCAATCCCTATGGGTATGTTATACGGCCACATAGCTCGAGTAGTGAGCAGGGTCATAACCTTGCTGTTCATAACCTTTGTGAGGACCATCGCTGTTCTAGTGGGGGTCATTGTTTGTCCTGCACTCTGCGCCCGACATTAGTAGCGCCAAGGCTCAATAATCTCGTATTGGACATCTGGCACATTCTGACACACCCAGATTAACACACCATTCCCCAATATCCGAGCAAGCAGACCTAATGTTGCGACGTTGGCGGCAAGGGTCATCCACGCGCATTCTTCGCGGAAGCCGTGGCTGTGTGGACGAACAATAGTGACGTAATAGTACTCCGTACCGCATTCCTCGACCCAACGGTAACCATAGATGTACTGAGCGGGTCGACTTGGTCCCAAGGGATGGTAGGACCCGACAATTACGTTCTTGTATACATCCCTGCACACTGTGCGTGGTACAGGGATCGTCACCGGCGGGTCGTGCGCGTCGGCCGGTTCGGCTTCCAGTGCTGACAAGACCGGCACGCCGCTAGTGCTGAGCGGAGCGACCGCGAGCACGCTTGCGACCATAATCGCGGCCAATGGCACGAGTACAAGTTTCCTTGAACGGGTCATGTTGCGTTCAGCGACACCCGCTCCTTTACGTCGGCCAAAGATCTTGGGGGCACTTGGCAGTTTCATTGGTGGACTCTCCTATTCAAGGTGACGGATAACCCAGGCCGTCGGTCTGCCGCTTGAACGGGATATTTCACTGCGGATGCTGCAACATCACGCTTCGGAGGTCTTTCATCAGCAGTACAACGATCTCGATATCGTGACCGTCCACATCAAACCGCTAGAACCCGCCAGTTCACCCGAACCCGCGAACTGACACCTGGCCGCGGCGGCTATAGGCACCACAGCAATCTGAGTTGCATTACAAGTATGCCTCAATTACCATACTTGTATGGCTACTAAGACGACCATCAACTTCGATGATGATATGGAGGCTGCCCTAGCTGAGCTGGTTGCAATGGATGGCACAAAGAAGCTCGCCATCAAGAGATCCCTTCTCGCCGAGGTGAAGCGCCGCCGCCGCAGTCAGGCGATGCTGGACATGATTGCTTCCTGGGAAGCCGACTCAGGCCCCATCGACCGTGAGCACCTTGAATGGGCCGACGCGGTTCTCGACCGCCAAGGGGTCGATCGTTGATCATCGATGCGGGTCCATTGATCGTCGACGGCGAGAACCTTAATTCTCGGCTGTGGGCACTGATCAAGAGAGCGACGGAACGTGGCGACGAACTGCACACCACTCACCCAGTCCTCGCCCAGGTCTGGCGGCAGCCGACACGACAGGCAAACCTGGCGCGAGCGGTCCGCTACTTCGAAATCCACTCTCTCGATGAGTCGATGACCATCGGGCGCAGGCTGGCTGAGACTGGAACCTCCGATGTTGTCGACGCTCATCTTGCCGTCGTCGCAGAGGGTCTAGGTACTTTCATCCTCACGGGGGATCCCGATGACATGTCACGCCTGAACGCCCGCTTCGAAGTCTACTGACAGCGATGCGCCCGGTATTTCCTGTGGGGCGGTGGCCGGGGGATTGAGCGTGGCGCGTCTTTCAAGGAAGCTATCTAGTTCGGCTTCTTTGGCGAAGTGGGGGTAACAGTGACTCGGCGACAATTCCGAACCCTGTTGGTTCCGAGCATCGACCAATTTTCGGTACTCCCGCAGTCCTAAAACAAACTCAAAACCGGCGCCCACGAACGCAAAGCTTGAAGCAGCAACGCCAAATCTGTCAAATTCATTGTACATCAGGAGGTGCACATTGATAGCTCCTGACACTGCTGCGCCTAGCGAAAGAATCCAATGAAGACATAGCCAAAATATAGATGGCTTGCGTGTATCGGATTGCGTTTCGTCATTCATTTGGGTCGCAGTAGTGTCAGGTGGATGTGCCTGTGTCAGTGAATGATCCATAGGTCTCAGTCTCAGTGACTGTATCTCCATGCGGCGTGGCGCGACCGGCGGTGCCGCCACCGACCACCAGGTCGTCGCCGTAGGCAACGACGCTCTGACCCGGAGCGATTCGACGATGCTCATTGCGCCATCGCACAAACCCATTGCAAACCTCACCGAGCGCAGGCGAGCCATGCGCTGAGCACTGCAACTCCAACTCACCGCTGAGCGGCTCACCGGTCCACACCCACGACTCAAGTGGCGTCACCTCAACCAACAAATCCTCGGCTGTTCCCACGGTGACCGTGGACGATGACGGGTCCACGTCGATCACATAATGCGGATCGGTGCCCCCAGCGAGGCCCAAGCCTTTGCGTTGACCGACTGTCACCAACTCGACCGAACCCACCCTGCCGACTGCGGCACCCTTGCGATCAACGACAACTCCCGGCTTGAGCCCGATCCGATCACCGAGAAACGCCACACGACCATGCTGGTTGGTGATGAAGCAGACATCCTGGCTCTCCGGCTTGGCAGCGGTGCGAAGGCCTAGGTCGGCGGCGATCCTGCGCACCTCGGACTTGGTCATGCCCCCAAGCGGAAGCAGCAGACGCCTCAGCACAGCTTTGTCGAGCATGTGCAGCACATAGGACTGATCCTTCGCCGTGTCGGCGCCTCGCCCGATCCGTGGCCCATCGGCAGTGGCAACAACGCGGGCATGGTGGCCGGTTGCGATGGTTGAGAACCCGAGCGCGTCGGCCCGGCGCAGCAAACGATCAAACTTGAGATGTCGATTGCACTCAATGCACGGATTCGGGGTGCGACCCGCCGCGTGATCCGCCACATACGGGGCAACAACATTGCGTTCGAAGTCGTCACCGAAATTGAAGACATGGTGTTCGACACCGAGCCGATCAGCGACCCGACGAGCGTCGTCGACATCGGAGACCGCGCAACAACCCGTGTCGCTCGGCCCACCCCACAGTTTCATGGTGACACCAACGACTTCATGGCCGGCCTCCAGTAACAGGGCAGCCGCAACCGACGAATCAACCCCGCCCGACATGGCGACCATGACCGGTCCCCCATTCCCGTGGATCGAAGATGCGTTCATCGACATATCTGTCAGCGTAGGTTCGGCGCGGTCGATCCGCTCCGCTTCAACCTCCACCATGGCTCAACAGGCGTTCGACAGCCAGCGGAATGATCTCCAACGCAGCCTCAATATCGGCCGGCGTGGAGCTATGAGGGACTGTCGCCAAGGCGGTGGTATCGACTGGTGGGGATTGGTGTTGTAGTGTGTCAGTATTGTATTTGTCCTATGTTGGTACTGTGTGTATATTGATCGTCGAATTTGTAGGGTCTTTGCCGCATGCTCAGTAAGGGCATGATGCAGCTTCGGGAGGAGACGGTTTTGGGGTCACGTGTGAGTGTGTCGCGGTTGTTGACTTCGTTTGGGACGGTCGGGCTGGGGCGTCGGGCGGGTGTGGTTGGCGTGGCGGTGTTGGTGGGCGCGGTGTTGTGGTTGGCGTCGCCTGTGTGGGGGCAGAGCGCGGCTGGTCCTGAGATCACGAGCACCGGTCCTTTCCATGTGGATGAGGGGACCACGGAGGTGACAACGTTGACTGCGGACGACTCTGACACCGATCCTGGTGATTTGGTGTGGTCGCTGGCGGGTGAGGTTGATGATGCGGGTGAGGATACGGCTGCGTTCACGTTGAGCGAGTCGGGGGTGCTGGCGTTCAGTTCGGCTAGGGATTACGAGTCGTTCGATGACGCCGATGGTGACGGCACCTATTGGGTGACGGTGCGGGTGAGCGACGGCACCAACGAGGACTTCGCGAGCTTTGAGGTGATTTTGGGCAACGTAGTCGAACTCACTGAGGCTACGGGGCCTTCCACGGTGACGTTCGCGGAGAATGACTGGTCGCGGGTGGCGACTTTCAGCGCGTCGTCGTCACAGGACAGTGATGGTGTGGAGTGGGTGCTGGGCGGTGATGACGCGGCGCGTTTCAGTATGGACGACCCTCTGGGGGCGCTGCGTTTTGATCTGGATGTGGTGGCGCCGTCGATCTTTTCGAAGCCGCCGGATTTTGAGGTGCCGGTGGACAGCAACAGCGACAACGTCTATGAGGTGACGGTGCAACCCACCACAGCATCTGACAGCACCGCGACGCCGGTGACGGTGACGGTGACGGTGAGCGA
>JAKZTU010000191.1:0-8056 GCA_047516945.1 Acidimicrobiales bacterium | reverse complement strand
GGAATCGAGGCCTGCGGTGAACCGATCGGCAAGTTCGTCAACAACCGTGCAGCGAGCTTCACAATGGTCAACGTTGCCGAGACCAACGAGCAGGCGGTCGAGCAGGCGGGTCCATCCTTTGAGTGGTACCCCAAGCACGGTGCTCACCTGATCGGTTCGGTGGCTCAGTGGCTGCGCCAGATGGAAGAGGAACTCGGTACCTACGACTATCTCGGTTCGACAGCGGATCGTGTCGAGGACGGCTCGGTCAATCACCTGACCATGGACTATCTGCTCGACACCAACGCTTGCGTGTGCGGGGATCCTGATCGGGCGATTGAGATGTTCCGAGCTTATGAGGCCACCGGTTGTGATGTGGTGTTCTGCCTGTTCAACCCCTACGACGTAGCCCATGAAGATGTCATGCAAACCATCGAACTCATGGGCCAACACGTCATCCCCGCCTTCAGATAGTCCCGCGATTTGACCTGTTGAGGTCTGATAGCGCTTACAGGTCGTAGGTGCGGCGGTAATCAGCGAATCGTTCGTTTAGAGAGTCGCGATTCAGACCGAAGTCCTCGAATGTGTAGCTGTGTCGGCCGTACTTGTGTTGTCGGTGTTCGTTGGCATGAGCCATCAACGATGCCTCGAAGTTGGCGTCCATCGGCTCGCCGAGGTCACGGTAGATGCCTCGGACTGCGCCCACCGGGTCGCTTACCAATTGGCCGTAGTCCACATCAATGAACCGGTCGTCACCCAGCACCGCTCGAGCTGTGCTTGTACGCTCGATCATCTCGGTCAGAACCCGCGTCCACATCGATCCTTCGAATGCAGCCCAGTCGGCGTCGCTGAACGTGCCGCTGAGCGAGGCAGTGATACTAGCGGTTGAGGCGATGCACGTTGCGGGATCGCGGTGTGTCCATATGAACCGGGCATCGGGTAGATCTGGGCGATGGTCTCTACAGCCAGGGCATGGTGAGGTGTCTTCAGTTGCCAACGACCCGGCACCCCTGATTGGAGTAGTTGCAGCACCCGTTGGTGGTAGCGGTAAGTGGCGGTGTGGTCTCGCGTCAAGATCCATTCGGCGTACGACTCGATGTTGAACATGGCGTTGTACTGCAGGCTCACAAAATCGTGGGCCATGAGCGTGACGCATTCGATCGGCATATCGGGCGGGTCATGGTGCATCGTCTTGAAGCCGGGGTTGAGTAGGTACAACATGTTGTCGGCTTCGGCCTCGATGGCTGCGAGCAAACGTAGGTCGTTGTGATATGTCTCGGTTTGCGGCGGCGGTACAGGAGCGCTGGCCTCCCACGAGAGCAGGCTGCGATTCGCCCGGTCCACTGACAACAGTTGACTCAGAGCGGTTGTGCCCGAACGAGAGACACCGACAATGAACAGCGGTGCCTTGATCTCCTGGTTGGCCAGTTCCGGGTGCTGATTCCAGTAGTCGGTGATCCTGAGCCGGTTTACCAGGGCACCTGTCAGGAGTGCCTCCGACGCGGGTCCACCCATGGCATTGAGTTGTGCTTCGTTGTTCAGCGCTTCGACGAGCACCTCAAGTCCGTCTCGAAATGAGGGCTCGCCAAAGTCGTCGAGGCCTGTTGTGGTAGCCGCCGTATCGAGCAGTTGTTCCGCATACATGGCAGCATCATGCCCGACCGTTGGATCATCTGTGGAATTGCTTGGTCGGGACGACTGGATTTGAACCAGCGACCCCCTGCTCCCAAAGCAGGTGCGCTACCGAGCTGCGCCACGTCCCGTGCTGTGCAATCTACTCCCTGCCGCCCCGCTTCGCTCCCAATTGAAATCTGCGCGATAAACCACACACCTCGTAGTTGAACGCGCAGATTTGGAATTGATTTCGGGTTAAGACGGAGGGTTGGGCAAACAGACGGGCATACTTCGGCGACTTCCTCCCTGATTGGCAGACCGATGGACGGGCATGCACAACGAGGAAGTAACCAAGATCATCCGGCGTCAGCACGGAGTTGTCTCGCGCAAGCAAGCCTTGCAGTCAGGACTCTCTGCACGACAGATTGAGTATCAATGCACAACGAAGCGGTGGCTTCGTATCGGTCCGGGCGTTTACCGACATGGTGCGGTTGCGGCAACTTGGAAGAGTCAACTGCTCGCCGCCTGCCTGATTTCCAATGGCGTCGCTAGCCATCTTTCGGCCGCTGCCCTTCACGGGATCGACGGATTCCGCGAGACGGTTCGAGAGATCACGGTTCCCGAGGGACGCTGGAAGCCCATCGACGCGGTGAGAGTTCACCAAACCCGGCAATGGCATGCCGCCCAGCACATCGTCCGCGATCACATCCCGTGTACCGACCTGAGTCGAACGATCATTGACGTTGCTGCGGTTGCGAACCCACGGCGAGTCCAAGAGATGGTCGACGCCGTTTTGCGCGCGAGTCGGTTCGATCTGTCAGATCTGTATGCAATCGTCGTGCGCCATGCGAGCAAAGGTCGAAACGGATGCGGCGTGCTGCGCGAGGTGCTCGACAGCAGAATGCCGGACTCGGGGGTTCCCTTGAGCAAGTGGAGTCGTCTCGTCGGCAGGCTCCTTGTAGACGCAGGCCTGCCCGAACCGGTGTACGAGTACCGGATCTTGGATCGCTCCGGGGCACTTATTGCCCAAGTGGACCTAGCCTATCCAGAAGCGAAGGTCGCGATTGAACTCGACAGCATCGCTTGGCACTTCAACCGAGCTTCGTTTCATCACGACCGGGCGCGATGGAACGCGATCACGCGTGAGCGCTGGACGCCTCTGGTGTTCACGTGGTCGATGTGCGTAGACACGCCCGAGGATCTAATCGCTGCCGTCCAGAGCCTGCTCACACCGAAATCTGCGCGATAAACCACACTCCTTGTAGTTAAACGCGCAGATTTGGAAGTGATTTGGGATTAGGGGGAAGGGTCTTGCGTTGTGAGTGGATGCGGGTTAGGTTTCGTCTCGATCAAGGCGGAGGGAGGCGGAATTCATGCAGTAGCGGTGTCCGTGCGGGCCGGGGCCGTCGCCGAAACGGTGGCCGAGGTGGGCATCACATTTGGCACATACAGCTTCTTCGCGGACCATCCCGTGACTGGTATCAGTCTGGATTCGAACAACCTCTTGTCCGGCGGTCTCGAAGAAGGAGGGCCAACCGGTGCCCGAGTCGAATTTGGTGTCGCTCATAAATAGGACAGCATCACAGACGATGCAGCGGTAAGTGCCGTCGTCGTGGCAATCCCAGTATTCGCCCGTAAAGGGGCGTTCGGTGCCTGCTTGTTGAGTCACCGTGTACTGCTCTGGGGTCAGGCGGCTACGGAGCCCGGCCTCGCTGTGGGTGATATCGGTCATGGTCAACGACCTCCTTGTCTTGTCTATATGAGAACACATCACGACCCTGGTTTGGTCCTCGGTCTACAAGATTTCTGAAATTTCCTATCAGTGGTTGACCGAACGAATGTTCGCAATTACAATTGTGTCGTTCGTCCTTTCCCCCGGGGCTGTGTCACACCCCCTCCGTAAGTTCGAGTCCAGCAATCCAACATCCCCCCAACTCGGCTGCGAGGCGCAGCAAACAAAACAGGAGAAAAGACAGTGGAGCGAGACAAGGCACTCAGCATGGCTCTAGGCCAGATAGAGAAGCAGTACGGCAAGGGCTCGGTCATGAAGATGGGCGAGAAGAGCACCATGCAGATCGAGTCAATCCCGACTGGTGCGTTGGCATTGGATTTGGCTCTCGGGATCGGTGGTCTGCCCCGTGGCAGGGTCACCGAGATCTTCGGCCCGGAATCTTCGGGCAAGACCACCCTCGCCGTTCATGTGGTGGCCGAAGCCCAGCGCAATGGAGGTGTCTGCGCTTACATCGACGCTGAGCATGCAATGGATCCGGTTTACGTCAAGGCGATCGGTGTTGATATCGATGAGTTGTTGATTTCTCAACCCGATACGGGTGAGCAAGCCCTTGAGATCACCGACATGCTGATTCGTTCGGGAGCGTTGGACGTGATCGTGATCGACTCGGTAGCGGCGCTCACGCCCCGGGCTGAGATCGAAGGCGAGATGGGCGACACTCATGTCGGCTTGCAGGCTCGGCTCATGTCGCAGGCATTGCGCAAGTTGACGAGCAACCTCAGCAAGTCGAAGACCATCTGCATCTTCATCAACCAGTTACGGGAGAAGATCGGCGTGATGTTCGGCTCGCCAGAAATCACCCCTGGTGGGCGGGCGCTGAAGTTCTATTCGTCGTGTCGGCTCGACATTCGCCGTATCGAGGCGATCAAGAACGGCATCGAGATCGTGGGCAACCGCACTCGGGTGAAAGTCGTGAAGAACAAGTGTGCGCCGCCCTTCAAGCAAGCGGAGTTCGACATCATGTATGGCACTGGGATCTCCCGTGAGGGCTCGGTACTCGACTTGGCGGTCGAAGAGGGAATCGTCAAAAAGTCTGGCGCTTGGTACACCTACGACGGTGAACAGCTTGGCCAAGGCCGAGAGAACGCCAAGAAGTTCCTCCAGGACAACCCTGAAGTCATGGTCGAAATCTCAGACCGGGTCTGGAAGGCCGTTATGCCAAATCCAGAACCAGAGATCGAAGCGGAGACGGAGTTCGACCACGCCGACGATCTGCCCGTAGCTCTCGACGACTAGTCAGGCCAGCCTGGCCAAAACGCACCGCCTGCCTTGATTCGCTGGCTGGACACTCGTTGCACGACAACGTGAGCTAGCCACGAATCAGGGAGGTGCGGGCTTTAGGGGAGCCACAGGCGGTGGTGCTTGTAGCCTGTGCTCGTGGGTAAGTCGTATGTAATCCGTACTTACGGATGCCAGATGAACGAGCACGACTCGGAACGGATCTCCGGTCTCCTTGAGGCTGACGGGATGTGGCGGGTCGACGATGAGACGGAGGCCGACGTCATCGTTCTCAACACCTGTTGCATACGCGAAAATGCAGACAACAAGCTCTATGGCGCGTTGGGCAATCTCAAGGCGCTGAAACAAGTCAATCCCGACTTGCAGATTGTGGTCGGGGGATGCCTGGCGCAAAAGGACCGTGACCTCATCCGCGAGCGCGCGGCTCACGTGGATGTGGTGTTTGGGACCCACAATGTTGATCGAGCAGTCGAGTTACTCAACCATGCGGCCGAACACGGCCCGATAGTCGAGATTCTTGAGGCCACCGCCCGAGCGGACGGCGAGGCGTTCCCCTCGGCCTTGCCGACCCGCCGTGAGGTTGATCACGCAAGTTGGGTCACTGTCCAGATCGGCTGCGACAACACCTGCGCCTTTTGCATCGTTCCCGCTGTTCGTGGTCCTGAGATCAGTCGTCCGTTTGGTGAGTTGGTCGCCGAAGTGGAGGGTCTGGCCCAAGACGGTGTCAGCGAGATCACCTTGCTGGGTCAAAACGTCAATAGCTATGGCCGTGATCTGGCCCTAGCCCGTCGGGCTAACCCGACCAGCAGCGATCTTCACTGGTGTGGCCATCGTTGGCTCGACGACCGTCGTGCCAGGCCACTGTTCGCTGACCTCTTGCGGGCAACCGGCGCGGTTGAGGGCATCAATAGAGTGCGCTTCACAAGCCCACATCCAAAGGACATGCGCAGCGAGACATTTGAGGCCATGGCCGAGGTCCCCGAAGTCTGCGAGCACCTGCACTTCCCGTTGCAATCCGGCAGCGACCGGGTTCTCGCAGCCATGCATCGTGGCTATACAGCTGAGCGTTACCTCGCAAAGTTGCGCGAGGCCCGCGCCACAATCGCGGACCTTGCCGTGTCAACCGACATCATCGTGGGGTTTCCAGGCGAAACCGACGATGATTTTGAACGCACTCTGGAGGTTGCGGCGCAGGCCGAGTTCGATAGCGCTTTCACGTTCGTGTTCTCTCCTCGTCCAGGAACCGAAGCCGCTGGGATGGAGGCCGATTTCGTTGATCACGCTGTTGCCGTTGAGCGGTACGAACGTCTCCGCGTGGTGATCGAGCGTTCCAGTCGAGCGGCCAACGATTCGCGAATTGGTTTGACCGAAGAAGTCATCGTGGAGGGTCCGAGCAAGAAGGACCCGATGGTTCTCACCGGGCGTACCCGTCGCAACACGCTCGTTCACTTTCCGTCTCCGACGCCGCTGCGAACAGGAACTTATGCTTTGGTTGAGGTTGAGTCTGCAGGCATGAACCACATGTTGGGTCGCCTCTTGGATGTGACTATCCCTGCCCGGCGCCGCACCCGTATTCCGGTCACCGCGCTCTGACGGGACACTGCGTTGACCCCGACAACCAGAGCGGATCGGCCACTGGTCATCTTGGGACCCACTGCTTCGGGCAAGTCGTCGCTGGCCATGGCGATAGCCAAAGAGCTTGGACATGCAGAGATCGTGTCTATCGACTCGATGGCGGTCTATCGAGGGATGGACATTGGCACTGCGTCGCCCACGGCGAGCGATCGCGCCCAAGTCCCGCACCATCTGATCGATGTGGCGGACCCTAGTGAGGAATTCACTGTAGGCCTGTTCAAACGGTTGGCTTTGCAAGCAATAGCCGCAATCCGTGAACGGGGGAACACACCGATCCTGGTCGGTGGCACGGGACTCTATTTGCGGGCCGTTGTCGATGATCTCAAGCTGCCGGGCCGTTATCTCGAAATTGCTGCCGAACTCGACAGTGAGCCAGATACTGAAGCTCTACACGCCCGCTTGACCATCCTCGACCCTGTAGCAGCGTCGAGGATGGAACCGAGCAACCGACGCAGGGTCCTGCGTGCTTTGGAGGTCACGATCGGCAGTGGATCGCAATTCTCGTCGTTCGGTCCCGGCCTGGAACACTACGGTCCGACTCCGTTCGTGATGGTGGCTTTGCGTTGGCCTCAAGAGATTCTCGACGACCGAATCTCGGCCCGCTACCAAGATCAGATGGAAGCGGGATTCCTCGACGAAGTCCGAGCTTTAGCCGCTGGTGAAGTGAGCCGCACTGCCGCTCAAGCACTCGGATACCGGGAGTTTCTTGCGCACATACAAGGGGAATGTTCGCTTGACGAGGCGCTCGTCACAGCGACCAAACGGACCCACAAATTTGCCCGTCGTCAACAGCGCTGGTTCCGCCGTGACCCGCGAATCCACTGGATCGACGCCCCAGTCACCGCGCCCGAGATGATCAACCTCTGGGACGAGCATCGAGAAATCGTCACCGGTTAGAGGCGCGAACCTGCGACAATAAGAGCCATGGCCCTCCGCTACTCCAAGCACCACGGATTGGGCAACGATTTCTTGGTATTGCTCACCGACTCGCTGCCGCTTGATGCAGTGGATCAGGCTGTCGCGCTCTGTGATCGACGTACCGGGATAGGCGCCGATGGCTTGATTTATGGTGTTTCCAGCGAAGGCCACGACATCTCGATGAAGCTGTTAAATTCCGACGGCAGCACCGCCGCGGTGAGTGGAAACGGTCTGCGCTGCATCGCTCAGGCCGTGGCGCGTCAACGTTCCGTCTCCTCTGTTGAGATCGATGTTGCGACTCCCGCGGGCATCCGCCATTGTTCAGTGCGCGCCACCGACCATCCCCAAACTGTGGTTGCTACAGTCGACATGGGGTCTGTGACCGCAGGTCCGACTCCCGATGTGGATGATCTGATGGGAGCCGTTAGCGAGGAATTGGGGAAAGCCAGGGCGGAGTCGATTGGTGTGCGGCGCTGGGAAACCTGTGATATTGGTAATCCCCATGTCGTCTGTCAGGTTGATGACCCAAATGAGATTGCTCTCGATGTTGTCGGCCCAGCCATTGAGCACCACTTCGCCGAGGGTGTCAATGTCAGCTTCGTCACCGTGAACGGAACCGATCAACTTGAGCTGCGGGTCTGGGAACGAGGAGCTGGTATCACCAGCGCCTGCGGGACAGGGGCCACTGTCGCGGGCCATGTGTTCCATCGTTGGGGTCTGATCGGCCCGAAATCGGTCGTGCACATGCCGGGCGGTGATGCTGTCGTCGACCTGAGCGGCCCGTTGACACTTACCGGACCGGCCACCCATGTCGCCGACATAGAGGTGTTTGATGCCTGAGGACCATGAACCCACCCGAGACGGTCTCAACGACAAGGC
>JAKZTU010000190.1:0-4068 GCA_047516945.1 Acidimicrobiales bacterium | reverse complement strand
AGCGGTGCTCGCGACTTCTGAACCGACCTTTATCCCGAGCATGGCCTGCATCGAGTATCCCAACGACATTGGGTCGGTGACAGCGACGATCTGCACAACGTTGCGGGCTTGCAGGCGGTTGACTCGTTGACGGACCGCGGCGTCCGATAGCCCGACGAGCGGGGCGAGGCGGCTATAGGACATGCGCCCATCGACCTGCAACTCGCGGATAATCACCTTGTCGGTGTCGTCGAGATCAACCTGCGCTGTCACGGTGTTCTCCCTGTCACGGTGTTCTCCGACGCATGTTCTCCAACTCTGCCATGGCCTCGGTGAGAGCCTGACGCAGCACGCTGTTGATGAGCTCAAACTCGGCGGGCCCGGCGATCAGTGGGGGTGCCAGTTGGATCACCGGGTCACCGCGACTGTCGGCACGACAAATCAGGCCTAGTTCAGCCATCCGATGGCTCAGGAAGCCACGCAGTAGATGGTGTGCCTCGTCGTCGCTGAAGGTCTCTTTGGTTGCTTGGTCTTTGACCAATTCGATGCCGTAGAAATATCCCATACCTCGCACATCGCCGACGATCGGCAGGTCGCTGAGATCATCAAGAGCGGCACGGAAAGCGGCTTCGTTGTTGGTTACGTTGCTGAGCAGGTCTTCGGATTCGAAGAGGTCGAGGTTGGCGAGCGCCACCGCGCAGCAAACCGGATGACCAGCAAAGGTATAACCGTGGAGAAACTGTTCATCGGTGTCGACGAACGGTTCGGCAATACGGTCGCTGACAAGCATCGCCCCGAGGGGCGCATAGCCCGAGGTGAGGCCTTTGGCGCTGGTGATGATGTCGGGGACATAGCCGAGACGTTCTGAGCCGAACATGGCGCCGAGTCGCCCATAGGCGCAGATGACTTCATCGCTGACCAACAGCACGCCGTGCTTGTCACAAATCTCGCGTACCCGTGTGAAATATCCGTCAGGTGGAGTGATGCATCCGCCAGCATTCTGCACAGGTTCCAAGAAGACCGCAGCGATGGTTTCGGGTCCTTCGCGCAGGATGGCTTGCTCGATCTCTTCGGCGAAGTAGCTGTCGTCGGTGACCCATTCGGGCTTGCGGTAGGCGTTGGTGTTGGTGACCTTGATGGCACCTGGTACCAGCGGTTCAAAGGGTCCCTTCACTGACGCCAGGCCGGTGATCGACAGGGCGCCCATGCTGGTGCCGTGGTAGCTGAGGTCCCGGCTGATCACTTTTGTTCTCAGCGGTTGTCCGATGAGTTTGAAGTATTGGCGGGCCAGCTTCCAGGCTGACTCGACCGCTTCTGAACCGCCGCTCGTGAAGAACACCCGGTTGAGATCGCCTGGCGAAATTGAGGCGAGTCGGGCGGCTAGTTCGATGGCCATTGGGTGGGCGTAGGTCCAGATGGGAAAGAAACTGAGTTTTTCGGCTTGAGCTCCGGCTGCTTTGGCGAGTTCCACGCGGCCATAGCCGACTTGGGTTGCGTAAAGACCGGCCAGACCATCAAGGAATCGTTTGCCGTGGTTGTCCCAGATGTAGCAGCCTTCGCCGCGTTCGATGATCGGCATGCCATCGATGCTCCGGCCTAGCGAGGAGAAATGACCCCACAGGTGCCGGTCTGCTTGAAGCGCGAGTTCTACGTTCGCCGATGACGTCATTCGTCAGTCCCTCCCTGATGACACGGTTCTCTTGTTATTGCTAGTTGTCGCTTGTTAAGACGGATTCAACATCAAATTTGGCCATAACGCAACCGGATTAGTTGACTATTTCGCTTGTGACTTTCGTTTGAGTGGTTCACAATAGCTCTATGCAGCGGCCCGCTATTCGCATCCTCGACCTTGCCGGCACTCCCGAGGCGATGGGTTTCGCTCACGGGCACAGCTACGCCGAAGAGATCCGGCAGTACACCGCGGAGCGAGTTGGGCTGGTGGCCGAGGGTCTGTGGTCAGGCGGTCCCATGACACCGAGCGACGTGATCGACGTGGCTGAGTCGATGCTTTTGGCGCACGAGCGGCATTCGCCGCGGCTCTATACCGAGATGGTGACCATGGCTGATGCTGCGGGGATTTCCGCAGCCGAAGCGGTGGTGGTCGGTGGTTTCACAGATTTCGTGGACACGGTTCGGGCGGTTGTGGGCGGGGGCGGGGCGCATCCGGAAACGGTTATCGCCGATGACTGCACCGCGGCGATTGTTCCGGACCATCGCGCAAGTGGTTCTGGATATATGGCCCAGACCTGGGACATGCATGCCAGCGCCACCGACCATGTGATATTGCTGCGGATCAAGCCAGATGACGTGCCTGCAGCTCTGGTGTTCACCACCACGGGCGCGCTGGGCCAGATTGGCATGAACGAACTCGGCGTTTGCGTCGGGATCAACAACTTGACTGCGACCGACGGCACCTCTGGTGTTATCTGGACACAGGTCGTGCGTGATGCACTTGAACAGTCTTCGGCTGACGCAGCCCGCGACGCCATCCTCGACGCAGATCTGGCTGGCGGTCACAACTTTTTGGTGTTCGATGCCGACGGTGTCGGTTACAACATTGAAGCCATGCCCAGTGCTCGACCCGTAACCTCGGTCGCCGAGGATGCCGTTGCCCACACCAACCACACGCTGACCGATTCCGCTAGCGCGTTGCAAGGACCCCGCCCCAGCGCTCTCGACGAAAACTCAAGGCGTCGCCTCAGCACTGCGCAGCGACAGCTGGACCGTGATGGCGTCACCGAACAAGATTTGATGGCACTCACCCGTGACTCCGCCGTTTGTCAAGTTGCGACCGACCCCTATCACGTTGAGTCTTCCGGCGCGGTTGTGATGCGCCCGAAAACTAAGGACTTCTGGGCCGTATGGGGGCTACCTTCGATGAACGAGTTCCAACACGTCGAGTTCCCTTTGTGATCCGGGCAGTTGTGTGGGTACCGCGATGAGTGATCTCGAATACGTCAACCTTTCGGTGGAGCATGCCGAGGCCCTTGAAGAACTAGAACTGTCGGTGTTCTCGACTATCGATCCGGCCGATCTCTACGACGCAGGCGAGTTGGAACGGCTGGCTCAAGTGTTCCCGGAAGGCAACTTTGTGGTGCTCGACAACGGCCGCCCCATCGGCATGGGCTTGGGCCTTCTCGTTGAGTTCGACTTCGATCACACCGACCATTCTCTGGCTGACATAACCGGTGAGGACGGTGTGTCGAACCATGACATCAGCCATCCCTGGTACTACGGCACCGATATCTCTGTGTATCCCGAGTATCGCGGTCGAGGGATCGGTCGTCAGCTGTATGAACTGCGCAAGGAGTGTGTTCGTCGGCTCAACAAGCGCGGCATCGTTGCTGGCGGAGTCCTTCCCGGTTATGCCGATCACCTTCACGACATGAGCGCCGATGAGTACATCGACAAGGTGGTGGCGGGCGAGCTGCGCGACCCGACTTTGAGCTTTCAGCTCAACAACGGATTTGTTGCCCTTGGTGCTTTGCCTAGTTATGTCGAGGACCCGACCGTTGGTAATAACTCGGTCCTTATCGTCTGGCATAATCCGGATTATCAGTCCTAGGGCTGCGCCCCAAGCGCCTCAGCCTCGGAGCCATCGGCTCAGGGCCATTGCCAGTCGGGCTTCTTGACCGCGGCGATCCTCGATGTCGTCGGCTTTGGCCATGATCCGACGACTGCCACGGATACCGAGCCATCGAAGGGGCTCCGGTTCCCAGGATCGGCTTGGTGGTGCCACCCACGGCAGATCGACCCGCTCCGAGTCGGTGTTGGTGATCAAGTCGGCCAGGGTCCGACCGGCGAGATTGGCGGCGGCAACTCCCTCGCCGACATAGCCACCGGCAGCAGCGATGCCTTTAGCACGGTCGTAGTTGACGAACGGTGTCCAGTTCCGTGGCACACCGAGCACTCCGCCCCAACGGTGGGTGATCTCTGTGTCGGCCAGGATCGGAAACAGGTCGACCAACGCTTCGTGTACCAGGCGATGCGAATCTGGGCGCACTTCCATCGACGGGCTGATCCTCGATCCATACAGGTAGGGCACACCCCTGCCTCCGAAGGCGATGCGCCCGTGGCTGGTTCGTTGAC
>JAKZTU010000189.1:0-9604 GCA_047516945.1 Acidimicrobiales bacterium | reverse complement strand
CAATGGAGGGCCGGACAATCGTCCGGCCAGACACGGTACCTGCACGCGCAACCTTTCCTGATAAGTCGCCTTCAATGGAGGGCCGGACAATCGTCCGGCCAGACGGGACTTCACAGACCCCACTTTCAGTTACAGTCGATGCCTTCAATGGAGGGCCGGACAATCGTCCGGCCAGACATGACTCATGCTGACGCGGTGCGGGCCCGGATTATCCACCTTCAATGGAGGGCCGGACAATCGTCCGGCCAGACCGCTCACGTATTTTGGGGTTGTTTACCTGCGTGTTCGCGGGTGCTTGCGAGCGGTGATCGAAGCCGAAGCTTCGAAGGGAATTGATTCTGTTGTCAAGTTGCAAAAAACTGCCCCGACCAGGCTTCGAGTGCTCCCTAGGACTTGGCAACGCAACTTAGCGCTCGCATCAGATGACCGTGGGGCCAGAGGTCGGTAGCGCTGTCCTTAGCCCCATGAAATCGAAACAGTCGCTGCCGCGGTTCGCTGGAGGGCCGAGATTGACGAATGCCACCGAGTCTTCTCTGTGATGAATGATCGAATTCAATTCCTGTTTCAACAATAGCATCTCGACCGCGTCCAGATCGCAGATGAAAACGCTGTACTGCATCGGCCAGCCATAGTCCTTGACCGTTTTGTGCACCAGTCTGAGACGCTTGGCGTCGCTGATGTCATAGCTCACGAGAAAGCGGGTCCTGCCAGTCGCCATAGCACTACCTCGTCATGAACGGCGTGTACTCGGGGATCTCGCCGAGCAAGTGAGCTGCCAAGACGCGCGCTTGAACCTCAAGAACGCGTCGATAAGTGATCTTGTACCCATAGGTAGGATGCGTTACCTGGGTGTCGAGCCGTCGTTCGTACGCGGATAGGACCGATCGCCTTCCGTTCTGTGAGAGCGAAACTCCACCGGCTCGGACGTCGAAATCCTTCGCACTGACCTCTCCGTTGTTGATCACGTTGATCACCACAGATTCCGCGACCAACGGGCGAAACTCCTCCGCCAGGTCCAACGACAAAGCGGGACGACCGAAGCGAGGGCGGTGAAATACACCCAAGTACGGATCAAGCCCGACCGCGATTGCTACAGCCGTCAAGTCTTTCGTCAGAAGTGCGTACACATAGGACAGTAGACAGTTGACCGGATCCTTAGGAGGCCTCCTATTGCGTCCGTTGAAGTCGAACACCCCGAGGCTCTCATCACGAAGCATCGACGAGAATTTCGAGAAGTACAGACGCGCACCCGTCCCTTCCATACCCAACAGACTCTCAATCGACTCACTCCGACCGACACCATCAGCGAGCGACTTGATCTGTTCCAACTCGCGACTCACGTCAGTGCGAGCGTTCCGCCTAAGGAACGTCCGCGAGTTTCGCAGCTTGCCCTCAATCATCGACTGAGCGATCGGCAGTCCCGCTTGAGCCGCGATCGCGACCTGGCGACGACGGAGATCGACATGCTTGGAAGGCAAACCCTCCGCAATGCCTTGAAACCACCCCCCGTATGAGAACCAGCAAACCGGTATCCCCTCTCGAAAGGCTGCTCGCATCATCTGGCTGCTGATCTGGACGTTCCCATAGAGCGAGATTTGCGACACATCAATGAGTCGAACTTGCTGGAGTTCATCACGACTCTTATTGACCACAACCCGCCCAGAACGGATACCGACCCGAGCACCCTGCTCTGTCACATACAGAGGTCTTGCTGCGGAGTCACGCGGAGTGAGGCGCCGGGGGGCGGCAGTGCTGCGGTTCGTATGGAGGTTTGTTTCGTCCGGCAAACAAATGCCCACCAGCGAGCACCTCGGGCACTTGGGGCTATCGACGAGCGGTGGCGGGGCCTCAGGTAGTGCCGCTACCTTCCGGAGCTTCTCCACCAGTTCCAGCGTGTGGGCCACTAGCGAATCATCAAACAGAATTGTTGTCCGTTTGCGAGTCTCAGCAAAATAGAACTGCCCTTCTGTGCACTCGTAACCGTTGTCTTGCAACAGCAAGCCAATTGTGCATATCTGGACCTGCTCAGGCATCCACGCCGGGCCGTGTTTGGGCGGCCGTCCGCGCTTGACCTCTACCGGCACGACGCTGCCGTTGCGTTGCTCAATAATGTCGGCCTTGGCGATCAAACCGAGCCGACGAGAACTCAGCTCGACGGATTTTGCCTTCTTGAACGGAGTATCTTCGGCTGCGCCCATCCGGCCGCCACCCGCGTCAACCACCCGGTGGACGTAGAGACCCTCAACCGTGTGGCTATTGTGCTCGAAGCGTGACTGCACCCACTCCAGATAGAAGAGCCTCGGGCAGTACTCGAACTCATTGATCATCCGAGCCGGTACAAGTTCGGGAACGTCACTCACGCTGCCAGACCACGCGTGGAGGGCCGAACGTGCCGTATCCACCCTGATCGCTGCGACGAATCTGTGACTGCAAGATCCGGTCGATTCCCCATGCTCGGTACCAGCGTTGGCGCTTACTCTCTTTGCCCTCCGGCGCTACCTGGGCCAGCAAGGAATCGACTGTTCGAACCGAAGCAGGCGCACTCCACAATGGCCAAACGAACTCCCCCCTTTTCCAGCCCCCAGAGCAACCCCGCGTAAGGGTTCGACCAGGTGAAGCAAAGCAGGGGAATCTGGAGAGGCCAATGACGGCAAGGGCTTCGGCTCCAGGATTCATGGACTTCTTGGTCTTTGAAGGATCCGAAGCGCTGAGGGCATGATCTCGATCATCGACCGTATCCCACATTAGGGAGTCACGATCACCGCCATAACTCCAAGGCGATTCCAAGTCGGCAACAAGTTCGTCGACAGTCACATTCTCAAGATTGCTGCGAGCTATCGAAACGAACTTCTGCTGTCCGGCCGTGAAATAGAGGTCCGTGGGTTTCGCATTCTTGCTATTGTCCAGGCTGTCTTCGGCTAAGAGGCAGGACGCGAGCACTCCCGATGTTCCCGCGGCGCGTCCACGGCAGAGATATTCGCGAATCGTTGGGGGTTTCAACTTGAGTATGGGGTCGATCGCCTCGTCATGGTCGTCCGTGTCGGTCTGCGCCGAATCCTCTAGGGATTTCAACTTGAGTTTGGGGTCAATCTCCTCGTCCAGCGCAGGTCCTTCAAGCCACTTCGCCGCAACGGCGAGCGCTGCGTCGGCAATCTCGTCCAGGCTGAGTGAAGGCGCAACCACTGCGTGCGGTATCGGTCGATCAGTCCAACCGAGTGCGCACTCACGCCCTTGCTCGACAAGGGCGGTCTGGGCGCCTAGTGCCGCTAGGAACCCCAGCGGATTGTCTCCTGGCAACCCTGGTAACAACGTCATATCAGAATCAATCATCGTTTCTCCTCCGCACGTTCCTCCGCACTTCGCTGCTGATCCGCCAACCGAAGAATCGCTTCAAGCCAAGCAAGTCCGTGATGACCGTAACGCTTTTGCAACCGCCAGAACCGGTCGGCCATTTGCAAGGCAAGCGGTGTCTCGGCAAGGTCCGAGTGTGTGCTCATGGATACGAGTTCACGATTTCCCTGCCGAGTTTGCAGCTCATTGTCGTTGACCAGTCGGAACCCGTCGTCGGAAAACTCACCAGAAACCTTCAAGATCTGTGGGGAGTCGTCCTTCTTGGGGTCGTTGTCCTTCTTGATCGTCGGGAGCGGCCTGCTGTACCCGTGATGAGAGCCAACGAGATGGAGTACCAAATCCGAGTCATGCGCTCGATCAAGTAACTCGGGGATGCTTTGGGCAAGTGCGACGCTACTGAACTCATGGCGCACCGGCGGCCATTCGTCTCGTTTCGTTCGAGCTCCAGGAATCGATTTGGCGAGTGGTTCGTCGGACACGGCTAGACGCACGGGATCGTGACCGTGCAATTGCTTTTGGAACCTAGTGTCAATCTTGCCGAGGTCATGTATTTCGGCGGCCAAGCGCAGATCATCAATGACCTCATCGGGCAGTCCCAATCGACGGCCATACTCGGCCGCCTTGGTTCCCACGCCCTCAAGATGGTCACGTAGCATCGTTTCGGAACCCGTGAAAGATGGTTGGTCCTCGAAACCGTCCAAGACGGCCGTGTTGACCGACCGCTCAACCAACACGTAGCAGTCCGAGCCCGCTCCGTTGTCGTCGCCATCTTCCACTCCTGTTGCCGAAACGACTTTGATCTCAAACTTGTCGCGACTGTCGAATCGCTTGACCACGAGTTCCAGCCAGTCCGGGATCGTGCGCGCCGGTAGATCACGAGTATCGGATAGCCACTTAGCGATAGCCGTCTCCCGTGACGATGCTTCCGCGTCGTTCTCTTGGGCGGGCCGAGGCAACTTGGGGATGTCGAACCCATGGAACAAGCGCGGATCTAGACGAAGGGTTGCCCGCTTGCCGTAGACAGATTGGGCTTGATCACCGATGTCTAACGAAGTCCACGGTTCCACTTCACTTCCACCTGAAGTCTGTCGCTCTACTGGACGATAGCTCGGATCCCAAGTGCCGTTACGCAATCCGCCTAGCGCTGGATCCACAATGATCACATCGCCTGGCTTGATCTCCTTGACATCGTCAAGTTGCTTGATGGCGGTTGTTGTACGCTCCCAGCGGACCACTCCGGTCAATCGCGATTCAGCCGACCCGCCACGATTTGTTTCGTCCTCAGAGGAAACGGTGGCCAAGTCTCCCACCGGGACTTCCGCTGAATCGCTAAGCCAACTCCGCACCGCGGAAATCGGAACAGACAAGAACTCAGCTGGCCGCGGGGGTACGAGCGTGATGGCCTGCTCTGAGCGGTCATACCGCCACAAGACAGACACATCGGGTTCGTCCTGACGTTCCTTGCCATGTAAGAACTCTGCTATCGGAGGATCGACCACTGGTTTGGGGTTGGTTTGTGACCAAGCGTCGACGTGAGTCGGAAGTAGCAGGGGCGCTTGAAACTTTGGCGCTCGCGTATTGCAATCCAATCGACCTAGGAGTTTCGTTCCTGGTCCGACTTCAACTTCGCCGTCTTCTGCGAGTTCCTGCAATCCCTCCCAAGCGAATCGGGCACTATCGCTGTATATGGGGTCCGGCTTCTTGGGGTTAAGGGCTGAAGAAACACCAAGGATCCAACATCGTGCCGCATCACCGCGGCTCGCCGCGAGTTTGCCGCGTCTGTCAAGCCGACCAAGTCGCTGCCGCAAGCTGTCGCTTGGGGCTGCCTCAGTTATCAAGGCGTCGAAACTGAAATCTGCGCCGACCTCGATGGCCTGGGTTGCCACCACAACGGTCGGTTGGGCCAGCACTATAGAACGATCTGGATCAACGCAGGCACTTATCCCATCCAGCACTTCCTTCTTGTCGATCGGGCGCATGCGGCCTGTCACCAGATGGGCGGCAATTCCCTTTTTCTGGAGTGCCTTGTGAACCTCGCGAGCGGTTCGCACCCGGTTCACAATGACACCGACGCTCATTTCATCCTCCCAAAGCTCCTTGCTAACCAAGTTCAGCACCGCTTTCGGCACCGTTTCGTGGGCGGGGCGCGTACCAGGCACCTCCACCAGCGTTGCTCGCTTAGGTGCCTCAGCAATCTGTTTAAGCGGGTCCGATGCCTCAAGGTCCTCTGGCAGTAGGTCGAACCGGTTCGCATTTTCGCTGGCGGGAGTGGCGGACATCTCAACGATCTCAAATCGACGTGGGAGGCCCCCACCCACAGAACAAATGCCTGGGATTAAACCGTCAGACGAGACTTCCCGTAGCGTGGCGGCAAACGCCCGGCTGAGATGGACCTCGTCAAGGATGACAAGACAGTCATTGCCTGCTAATCCCGCGTGAACCGGCCGCATCCGCTCACTGACACCGTAACCCCTAAACAGCAAGCGCGAACCGAACTGATCAACGGTCGAAACCAACACCCATGGTTGTTCGGGACGCTTAAACCACTCACCATCTAGCGGGATTCCACCCCGTAACGCCGCAAATCCTAATACCTCGTTCACATCGCTCAACTCATTAAGGCGCTCCCGAATATCGGCCAATACACCCTCGCTAGCACCGCTGATCGCGTCGCTGATCTTCTCTGCGCGTTCGTATACCTGGTCCACAACGATGCGCCGATCAATGACGAAGACAACGCGGCGCGGGAACACTTCGGGACGGGCCGCCAAAGTGAAAATGGCCGTATCGAGCACGGAAGTCTTGCCGGTTCCCGTGGGAAGGTCGATGATTGCTGGCCATTTCTCGGCAGCTAGCACTTGCTTAGTAAGGCGGCTCTGCCATGGGTACGGTTCATGGCCGTGCACAGCCTGAAAATATGTGTCGAAGTCCGCTGCTGTAAGGTCACTCATCGATATCACCTCCTTTGTTGGTCGTGACAGGGTCGTCCACCGGTCGCATAAGTCCAAGCCCGAGAAAACGCCCGCTTCCGAGCACTAGTGGGCCGCATATCGCGTCAGGAAATTCAACCGACACATGGACGAGGCGCCTGATCACTCCCCCACCTCCGCGGCCCTGTCTAAACACAGGAAAGTCGCGCGCCGGACGGGTCCCGATGAGGTCTGAAACGAACGACACCCTCACGTCCACCGGTCGCGGGAGGCCGACATGCTCACAAGACTTGGCAACAGACTCCTCGGCGCGAGCCCATGCTTTCGCCCGCGCCCCAGGGCTTCCGCTCCCAAGATTGCCGGGATGCGCAGGTAACGCTACGGGCGTAGCCGACGCCCACCACCGTGAACATCGTGACCAGGCAATTGGTTTCAGAGACTCCAGCGCGAAAGGCGGTTGCTTTCTTCGCATCTTAACGTGCCCCTTTCGGCCCATCCTCAGCTCCAGAGTCCGGTCATCGCTCTCACGTTCCCATACACCAACGCCGCGCAAGGTCGCGCTGCGGGCCTCCTCGTCAAGACCATCGGGGAGCGAGATTGCGAGACCCATGATACGACCGTCGGAGTGCTCGTAACCGACGTTAGGCAGAGCCAAAAAGGAAAGGTGAGGCGCTTCCGTAGGTCTGCCGTCGGGTACGTGTCCGCTAACTCCTTCCGGAATGGGGTCTGGCACATGACTTAGCACCGACTCGCGTAGAACTCTGGTGAGTTCGGCCGTTCGCGTCACCGGTATGCGCCTATCCCTCGGATTCAACTCCAAGACAATCCAATCACCAGCCGTGGTGGGGCGAATCACTTCGCTCGAATCAACCTCAGCTGGGTCGGACTCACGATATCGAACCGCGTGAAACGGCAGACTGCGAGGCCTGATCGCTTGGTGTCGAGTGTGCTCCTGCTCAAGCGCTGCTAACTGACCGGGGCGTACCCAGCGCAACATCGACGTGCCCTCGCCAGGCGTGTGCGTCGCTGGGGGTGCCTCGTCAGCTAGCCGGCAGGACACGAGAGTTGACGAGTGACCCAACCGCGTTACGCGTCCGAGCAAAGAGTCGAGCGCCTTAGCTATCGTTTCGGGTGGGTCGTCGTCCCAGGCATACGTCACAGCGTCAATGGGGGATCGAACCATTGTCCGACCCTGTTGTTCGCTCGTGTCATCGATAGATTCAGGTGTGATCAGAGTGACCGAGGGGAAGGAACGCTCCTTCTTGCCACGTTGATCAGGCAACAGGGCCAGGGCAGAGGCAGCATTCGTGTTCCCGGCGCTACCTACGAGTGAGTCGACGTCGACTCGCTTGTCAATCTTGTTCTGCAACCTTTCTGCCTTCTTTGTCAATTCCCCGCCAGCCGCCTCAACTTCATCGTCGAACTGCTCAAGTAACTCCGCAATGTCGCTGACTCGGCGGTGGTACGAGGACAGAGAGATCACTCGGGTGTCGTTAACCGGGACAAAGTGGCTTACGGTTCTTCGCGGAACTGCCTCAGGAGCCGTTATCCGAGGAGGCGGTTGCGCTTCCAGCCATTCAAGCGCGGCACGTTCGGCAACGTCAGGATCCTCAGAGTCAGCCCACGTCGCGACCATTGCGGAAAACAATCGGGCTCCGTGTGGTGGCCACTCGTGTGCCTCTCGGTCATGATGAGCTGTCGCGATATACCGACCCGTGAGGAAATTGACCTCAATTGCGGTCATCGGTCGCTCTCCACTGGTTCGCGGGCCGACACTTCGCGACTGCGCCTCAGCAATTCGATCAGTTTCGGTGCCGGTTTCAGGGAAATTTCGCTGAGTTCCCAACCGATGCCAGCCTGGGCTGCCCGCTCTGATGCTTGTGACAGCAACTGTGTCGCAGAATCGCGATCGACCTCAAGTGGCTCAGGTGTTGAACCGTCGCGGCCAACTAGCTCCAGTACTGGCTTGTGCTCTGGGACCAACAGACAACGAGACCGAAGATCGTGGTCCGCCTCATATCCGTAGGCAATAGCCGCGACACCCAGTGCAGCGACGGCTGTACGCGCTGCTACCTCTGCCTCGCGGCTTTGGTTGGCAAAACGCAGACGCCTTAGCGCGGCCAGTGAAATCACTGTTGTTTGGCGCGCCTCCGAAATGGTTACACCACCAGCCTGCCCGTCGATTGAAGGCGCAATATTGCCGTGATTGATCTCGGAGGGACGACCGTCCGATCCGGCAGTCTTGGGTTTCCCGTTTTCTTGAGCAGCTTCTTCGGTATTCAAGGTCCAAACTTGGGCTGGATCGCGGTGTTCGTACGCGACTGCTGCAGCACGTTCGATCTGGAGCGGATCAATGCGACTGCCTACCTTGCGCCCGATCTGAGCATCCAGGCCCACGATCTCTGACACATAGGCACGCTGAAACTTCGAACCGAGTCCACCCTTCGGACCAGTGGAGTCCCATTGGCCAAACAGAAGCGCCGTGGGCGCGTAGCGGAAGATCGCCGCCGCGTTTCCTGGGCGGGCATCGGTGATGGCTCGTCCAATTTCGCTTAGCCGGAACAACGTGCCGTCAAGCAAGCTGTCGCGGAAGATCGCATCCGCGAATCGGTGCGGAGCATCCAACACGGTGATCTTGCCGAGGTCATCGACATCGGCTTCTCCCGTGAAATCCACGTAAGGGACTGGGAAACGCAACTCCCCTTCTTCCCAACCCTCTTTCAAAGCAAGTTCAGCACGGTTCGCCTGCGACGCCACAGAGTCGAGCAACACGGTTGTCACAACCCTGTCTCCTACCTGCCGCTCCTCAACGGCGTACTTATGCTCAGCCGTGACTGCGTAGGTGGGCGGAAACACCTTCCCTCCAGGCCCGTCCACGGGCTGCAGTCGCATGATTGAACGAAGCGCCACCGCCCCGCCCCCGACTGCATCGCGCAGCAAATCAATAGTTAATCTAGCCATTCAGGGCCTCCTATTTGTTGGACTCAAGCGCCGCGCTCGAACCAGGTGGGACGTTAGCAGCGGGATGTGACACTCCCGCCACACATGCCTCACATTAAGCTCGACAATCCAACACAATCCTGTCAGAGGGTGTGGCCGTGGTGCCGAAGAAACACCAAGCGGACAAACCCGCTGGCGCGTCAAGGCTAGGAACGCCCCCTAAGCCCCCGAATCGCTAGAAATCGGCGGCGATTGCGTCTTCGAAGGAGGTGTCGGATTCGATGAGCATTCGGTAGCGCATCACGTGGCGGGGGCGGTTGAAACCCAAGACGCCGACCAGGCGACCGGCGCGGCCGTAGATCGCGGCGAAGCGCCTCTCGGAA
>JAKZTU010000188.1:0-9637 GCA_047516945.1 Acidimicrobiales bacterium | reverse complement strand
GGATTCCGACTACACGGCGTCGGGAGCGCGTGTCGCCGCCGACGCCGAAGCGGTCTTCGCCAACTCAGAGTTGATCGTCAAGGTAAAGGAACCCCAAGCCGTCGAACGGGCCATGTTGAGCGCCGACCATGTGCTGTTCACCTACCTCCATTTAGCCCCAGACACCGCGCAAACCGAAGAACTCCTCGCCAGCGGCGCCAGCTGCATCGCCTACGAAACCGTTACCGATCGCCACGGCGGCTTGCCCCTTTTGGCACCCATGTCCCAAGTAGCGGGCCGCATGTCGATCCAAGCCGGTGCCCATTGCCTCGAAGCCCCCAATGGCGGTTCAGGTCGCCTGCTCGGCGGGGTACCCGGGGTTGCACCGGCGCGCACACTTGTTCTGGGCGGGGGAGTCGTGGGGGAGAACGCCATTGAAATGGCTATTGGTATGGGCTCACAGGTCACCGTGCTGGACCGCAATCTAGAAGTCCTCAACCGGCTCTCCCGCCGCTTCGGACCGGCCTTGGCCACCCTTTACTCAACAGGCGCCTCCCTCGAAGAACAAGTACTCGCTGCTGATCTTGTGATCGGTGCTGTGCTCATCAAGGGAGCCACCGCCCCCAAACTGGTAGGGCCTGAACTTGTCAAGCGAATGAAACCCGGTTCGGTGTTAGTTGATGTTGCCATCGACCAAGGGGGTTGTTTCGCGACGTCCAGGCCGACCACCCACACTGAACCCACTTTTGTTGTTGACGATGTAGTCCACTACTGCGTCGCCAACATGCCCGGGGCGGTTCCTCAAACATCCACCCACGCGCTCAACAACGCCACGCTTCCCTTCACTCTGGCTTTGGCTGATAAGGGTCTTGAGTGCGCGCTGCTTGACGACGAACACCTTCGCAACGGTTTGAACATCCACCGTGGATTGCTGACCGAGCAACATGTCGCAAAAGCTCAGGGGCTTGAGTACACCAGTCCGCTCGCTGCTCTAGGGCCAGCCTCAGGGCCTGTGGCAGGGGCAGCGTCGCCGACGGCTACTCGGTGATTCCGAAGCGTTCCAATCCGTAGGCCCTGATGGCGTTGCCGCGCATCACCTTGTAACACTCCTCGGCATTCATTCCGGTTGCTGCAAACATGCTGTGGGCCACTTTGCGGGAGTGCGGAAAGGTACCGTCGGAATGCGGATAGTCGGTTTCAAACAGAATCTGGTCGATGCCAACATCGTCGCGCTGTTTGAGGCCTACCAGGTCGTCGAAAATGCAGCCGAACACTCGGCCCTTAACGATTTCACTGGGCAGCGGTCCCTCTCCGCCAACGCCGCCACGACCTTCTCGGAACACCGAGTCCATCCGTTCCATCTGAAACGGCATCCATCCCACCTGACTCTCGGCATAGGCGATCTTGATTTTCTCGAAACGCTCGAGGGTGCCCGAAAAGACCCAGTCGACCATCGAGCCTTCGGCGTTCTGGGCATACAAGGACATTGATGTCGCCAACGGCGCGTCCGGCGATGTTGAAGGCATCGATGAAGATGACCCGATGTGCATCGAGACAGTGGTTTCTGTCTCCTCACATGCTTGCCACAAGACATCCCAATCACCGCTGTACATGGTCGCACAACCCAACTTGGACGGGTTCTCCGAAAAGGCGATGGCGTAGCTTCCCTTGGCTGCACAGCGTCGTACTTCGTCTGCTGACATCTGCGGGTCCCACAATGGAACCAGCGTCAAAGGAATCAAGCGGCCCCGACCGGCGCCACCGCCCCAATCATCGATGATCCAATCGTTGTAGATCTTGAGACACTCGAACGCCAAATCCTTGTCTTCGCGTTCAAGAAATCCCTGCCCGCAGAAACGAGGGAAGATGTTGGGGTAGTTGATCGCCGCTTCCACATGGTTCAGGTCCATGTCTGATAGCCGATCAATCTGCTGATAGGTCCCCGGTCGCAAGTCTTCGTAGACCGCGGCCACGTTGCGCTGTTCCTCCCGGGGGACACCCGCAGGCCCGTGCAGAAAGCCGGTGGGAGTGACGCTGTCCTCATAGAGCCACACGTCGCACATCTGCCCGTCTGGGTCATGACGCTCGAAGCCGTAGTGGCCTCCTTCGAACTTGAGTCGAATCCGCTCCTGCACCACCCTCGGGCCACGATCTCGCACGCTCGCAGGAAGCTGCTGCTGCCACAGATCTTTCGGTTCCATCACATGGTCGTCTACAGAGATGATTAGAGGTAGGTCTTCTTCGGCAGGCGTGACATCGCTCATGTGTTCAGCTTACGCCGGGCGTAACCGGAGCCGCGGCTCTGCTTGCGCCGGGCATAGCCGGAGCCGCCGGAATCTGCGCGTTGCTTTTCCCGGGCGTAACCGGAGCCGTGAAGAACCGCGCGTTGCTTCTTCGCGGGCTTAACCGGAGCCGCAGTCACCTGTGGGGTTTTGTGGCAGAGGGAGAGAACTGCTTGGTGGGATTACGCTGGGGCGCGGGTTTTGCGGAGTAGGGGATCGGCGAGGGCAAGACCGCGATCAGCCGCGCGCAGCACTTTGCCGGCGGCACCCGGGGCATCCGCGTCAAGGAGATTTCCCATCACTTGCAGGGTTATGTTGGCGATGGTTTGGGTTCCCACGGCCAAGCGCAACCCAGAACGCAAGATCAGGGGGTGACCGATTAAGAAGCTGAACCGGCGCCCGGTTCGCAAGAAGGCATCAAAGCGTTCCCCGACGAGCCGGTCGTAGTTTGCCGGAGCACTAGAGGGATCGGCGAGAAACAAATCCGCGGCCAGAACCCCCGACTCAAGCCCATAGTCGATGCCTTCGCCATTCATCGGATTGATGAGGCCAGCAGCATCGCCGATCGCCAACCAGCCATCGCCATGACGGCGTTGCGCGCTCATCGGCAACCTCCACGCCCTCGGCCGCTCCAGATAGTCACCGAGTTCCCATTCGTCACGGATCAGATCTCGGTAGGCATCAATCAGACGGTTCAAGTTGAGCTTCTTGTAGCCCTTCATCGTCGACAAAGCGCCTACTCCGATATTGACAGTGCCGTCTCCCGCCGGAAACATCCATCCGTACCCCGGGATGGGAGTGCCAGTCTCATCGCGCAGCGTTAGACAAGCCTCAAGATGGCGCTCTGCGTGGCGCGGCGAAGCCGCGTAGCTTCTGATGGCCAACCCATGTGGTTCGTTGCCTACCCGTCCCGCCCCTAGCATCCGCGCGACATTGCCGGGTGCGCCGGTCGCCACGACCGTGAGAGCAGCGTGCCACTTGTCTGGTCCCGCCGTTACCCCGATCACGCGGCGATCATCTTGAAGAATCGGCGTGGCCTCGGTCTTCCAGATGATCTCGGCCCCCGCGTCTGCTGCTGCGGCCATCAGGTGGGCGTCAAGAAGCCGACGAGGCCACACCGCGCCGTTGGGAGCGAACGACCCATTGGCGGGCCACGGCAGTTCACGGCGGGTTTTGTTGGCGATCATCCGCAGACCATCAATGCGATGGGCGTCGCTCATGTCGATGTTGAGCTCGTTGAGCACGTGTACGGCTCGTGGGGTCAGGCCATCGCCACACACCTTGTCGCGACCCGCCGCAGCCTTCTCGAAGACCGTTACCGAGGCACCACCTCTTGCGGCCTGGATCGCCGCGGCCGCCCCAGCCGGCCCAGCCCCGATAACAACCACGTCACGCGTTTTCTTGCCCACGCTTCGACGCTACAGCGGTTGGACTCAGGCTCGACCTCAGCGTTTGCGTTGTTGAACCTTGCTTAGAGAACCCGTAGATTCACAATCGACCCTAGATTCACAATCAACAAAGGGCAGTGAGATTTGTATGGCCGTTACCGAAGTTGAAGTCGAAGCTGGAACCAGTGATCCTGCCGGCAACGTCACACCTGGCCGGGTTCGCATCGAACGTTTCGATGTGACGCTCGGACCGTTCCTGCACCTCGCGCAGGAACGTCAACGTCTCGCCAGCCCACAGTTCAACGATATTGAGGCCATACCCTGCGGTGTGACGCTCGGCGCGGAGATTCGCGGCATCGATATTTCCTCTGAGTTGCCAGATTCGACAATCGCTGAAGTGGCCCAGGCGTTAGCCGACTACAAGGTCATTTTCTTTCGCGACCAGCCACTCACTTCCGAGCAACATGTGGCGTTCGCCCGACGTTTCGGAGAATTGGAGATCCATCCCTTCATCACTGGTAACGAGCAACACCCGGAACTAGTGCGCTTCGAGAAAGGTGCTGACACCGGGGGGTTTGAAAACGGTTGGCACCATGATGTGACTTGGCGTCAGATTCCTTCGATGGGAGCGATTCTGCACGCCATCGAAGTTCCCGCCACTGGTGGCGACACCCTCTTTGCCGACATGGGCGCGGCCTACGACGGGTTGGATGACGAGACCAAGGAACGGATCGACGACCTCTACGCGATCCATGACTACATGCTCGCCTTCGCGAGCCAGGTGCCAGAGGGCCAACAGGAAGAAATGCGCGAGCGTTATCCATTGGTACGTCATCCAGTCGTGCGAACCCACCCGGTAACGGGACGCAAGCTGATTTACGTCAACACCTATTTCACCTCACACATTGAAGGTTTTGACGAGGTTGAGAGCGTGAAGTTAATCAAACACCTTTCAGACCAAGCCAAGACAGTGGAATACCAATTCCGCTTGAGCTGGGAACCTGACACGGTTGTGTTTTGGGACAATGCCGCGGTGCAGCATTACGCGTCGAGTGATTATTACCCCGACATTCGGGTGATGGAGCGCGCTTCTGTGATCGGCACCCGGCCCTTCTGAGGCGAAGCGTCTAGCGACGTTGGGGCATGGCACCTACCACGGATTGGAATCCGGTACTCCGTAAAGAGTTCGACAAGCCCTACTGGCGCGAACTCATGGCCTACGTGCGCCAAGAGCGCATGACTGGTGAGGTCTATCCACCCCATGAAGAGGTGTTCGCGGCACTTCACTTGACTCCCTTGGCTCAAGTGAAAGTTCTGATTCTCGGCCAGGATCCCTACCACGGTCCGCGCCAAGCCCATGGGCTCTGCTTTTCGGTGAGGCACGGAATCCAGGTACCCCCGTCTCTTGTCAACATTTTCGCAGAGCTGGAGCAAGATCTCGGGATCGAACCGCCCAACCACGGCAACCTCGAAACTTGGGCTCGCAACGGAGTGCTACTGCTCAACACCACCCTCACTGTGCGAGCTCATCGAGCCGCTAGCCACCAACGCCACGGTTGGGAAACATTCACCGACGAGGTGATTCGCTGTGTGGATGCACAAGAACAAAGAGTCGTTTTCATTCTCTGGGGAGCCGCCGCCCGAAAAAAGCGGTTATTGATTGACACTGGCAAGCACGTCATCGTCGAGTCTGTTCATCCCTCGCCCCTCTCCGCGCACAACGGCTTTTTTGGAACAAGACCGTTCAGCAGAGCCAACGCGGCGCTCATCGAAGCCGGACGTGAACCGGTTGACTGGCGCATTGGAAATTTGTGAGTCAGAAATACCAGGGGAAGCTTGACCAGTCGGGATCTCGCTTTTCGAGGAAGGCGTCACGTCCCTCCACGGCCTCGTCGGTCATATAAGCGAGTCGCGTCGCCTCGCCGGCGAACACTTGCTGACCAACGAGTCCATCATCGATCAAATTCATGGCGAACTTGGCCATTCGCTGGCCCGTGGGGCTCTTTGAGTTGATCTCCGCCCCCCACTCGAGTGCAACCACTTCTAGGCGGTCGTGGGGAACAACCGCGTTGACCATTCCCATTTCGAAAGCTTGGCGAGCCGAATAGTTGCGTCCCAGAAAAAATATTTCACGAGCTCGTTTCTGTCCCACCTGACGAGCTAGATAGGCCGAACCGAAGCCACCGTCGAAGCTGGCTACATCGGTGTCAGTTTGTTTGAAGATGGCGAATTCCTCGCTGGCGAGGGTGAGATCCGCGGTGACATGCAAGCTATGGCCTCCGCCGACGGCCCATCCGGAGACAACCGCGATAACGATCTTTGGCATCGTTCGGATCAGTCGTTGAACCTCAAGAATATGCAATCGCCCCGCTCGACTTGCATCGACCGTTTCGGCGGTTTCGCCCGCCGCGTATTGATAACCCGACTTGCCGCGAATCCGCTGATCACCCCCTGAACAAAATGCCCAACCGCCGTCTTTTGGCGAAGGACCGTTGCCTGTGAGAAGAACACAGCCGACGTCAGTCGACATGCGAGCGTGATCGAGACAGCGATACAACTCATCAACGGTGTGAGGCCTGAAGGCATTGCGCACTTCAGGGCGGTTGAAAGCGATCCTTACCGTGCCTTGTGTCTTGGCACGGTGATAGGTGAGATCGGTCAGAGTCTCAAAACCCGCCACCGAACTCCACGCCTCGGAGTCAAAGATCTCCGATACCCCTGCACCGTCTGATGCTGCATTGTCTGATGCTGCACCGCCGGACGCTTGGTTGTCTGACGCCATCGCTACCTTCCCGAACTCACCCGTGCCATCCGGGCATCGAGTCGCTTTATCCATACTGACACCAAGTCTGTGCCGCGTCCGTCTTGTTCTCCAAGGTCGAGCAAGTCAACTGAAGCCATGCGAGCTAGCAGCACCACCAAAACGTCGACATAGTGAGCTGTCAGATCTTCAAGTGGGTAGTCCGTCACGCCGGCAGACACCAGCGCTTTGTGGTACCGAGCCAAGAGAGCGTCGATTTCACTTTCCGGAACCTCGGGGTCGATCGAGCCACAGATGAAGTAAGCAATATCGGACACCGCCGGACCAAAGCTCGACAACTGCCAGTCGATCAGAGCGCGTAACCCTCCACCGGCAGCGAAGAACATATTGTCGAGCCGAAAATCACCGTGGAGCATGCATTGGGGAACGTCACGGTGTAACCGAATCGTCCGATCAATATTGTCTTTGCGGGTCGTTTCGTACAGCTCACGAGTGTGGTCGCTGAGGTAATGCCCGTAGTTCTTCAGAAACCCTCGTCGAGCACTAAGAGATCCCGCATGGAAGAGGCGGGGTGCAATCGCTGAAGAAACCAACCAATAGCGCTCTGCTGGACGCCGATCTTGCCAAGTCGCGGCATGCAATCGAGCGACGGTCTCAAGCGCTTCGCCTGCCCGCTCGACGTCACACCCCTGAACCTGATCGCCGATCACAGCAGGGGCCAGATCCTCGAGAAGCAAGATGCTCGGAAAGGTCTTAGGTTTCGCAAAGCGGATCAGCAGCAACATGATCAGGCGCAGCAACCAGATGGGCAGGCGCTCCATTCTGCGAATCCGCTCCAGCTGCCGCGCCGCATCCGGATTGACTTCAATGTCGCCGTAATACAGTCGCGGAGCCGCAACGTCGATCTTGGGGAGGATTTGCTCATAGATCCGCAATTCCCGCTCATACACGCCGAGCATCTCTGATCCGTTGCGGTTGTCCTCTACCGAAGTGGGGATCTTGGCGATAACCGTCGCCGGACCAGAACCAATTTCATAGGTGAGGTGAATCCGCGCCAGTTCGGCGGCGAATCCTTCCCCGACACCAAGAACTTCGATTGTGCGCTCACCCACCACTGTTTCGCCGGAGATCGCGGCGTGTTGACGTAGCGCCGAGGTCAACCAGTCGGACGTAACTTCGTCGAGCGTCGTTGGAATCGGCAATGCCACGCAACAACGGTAGTGCCAAGCCGCTCGACCGGGAGCAACGGTGCCAGAGCTATGCCGATGAGGTGGTACGGAAAGACAATCGCCATCACGGCGAGGATCACCAAATGAAACGCCACAGCCAAACCGGCCCACAGCCACGCGGCTCTGCGGCCAACAAGAGCCACCGGTGCTGCCAATTCGACCGCGATGGCAACTATTGCAGCGGGTGCAAGCGTCCACGAATTGCGCAACATCAGCGCCCCGAATGGTGCGGTCGGATCGCCGAGCAGTTCTTTTCGGGCATTGTCGAAAGCAATCTGATGACGCAACACATCGCCATCGATCCACCCGAGACCGCTGATTCTCAGCTTCGCAATACCCGCCAAGAAATAGGTGCCGACCGTAAGCACCGATAACGCCTTGACGATCGAACCCGCGAGTTCTTCTTGGTCGGCTGGCACCACGGCCTTTTCCATCGACCAATATGCGCAAGCTACCGGGAACAGGGCTAGGGCGCAGAGATGTAAAGCCACCAGATTCTCGGTGTGGAAGATCTGACCCCAAGAGTTCCGGTAGGTGGTGAGGAACAGGAAACCCGCTACCGCGACCAGCGAAGACGACCGATATCTCCAGCCCATCGCCGCGGCGCCACAGGCGATGGGTGTGACCACGACGGCTGCGACTATCGCCAGTGCTGGTACGGGCTCGTTGAGCCACCACAGTGGGCCGATCGCTTCGAAGCGGCGCGACGACAAGTCGATGGTGTCCAGCAGATGGGGCGCCCGCACTATCGTCCACACCGCTGCGTAGGCGAAGACGAGAATACGCAACACGGCTAGGCGCGCTGTCACGATCCACCTCCGCAAGTTGCGTGCACGGTCACTGTGGAGTCGGTTGAACCGTCCACGCTGAGCGCGACAACATCGAACGTCTCGGTGCGCACCTCAACTTGGCGGCCGGGACCAAGTCGCTCAAGGATCTCCCCACAGAGAATCTCTGCCTCGCCAAGCCTTACCGCTTGCTTGACGGTCACCGACGCAAGCACCGCTTCATCGGTTCCTGCGATCAATTTGGGCGACAGCCGCGCAAAGCCGTCGCTGGTTCGTTCCACTGCGGTGGCGATGCTTTGGATGTGGCCGCGATCGGTGGCGAACATCGGGTAAGTCGAGAGCGGATAAGTATCGCTGGTGGGATCACGAAACAGTGGCGACAGCACCAGCACAGCGACGACGGCGGGAATCAGCCGGATCGTCCATCGTCGCATAGCCCAATCGTAGGGTCAGCCACATCCGCTATCCGTGCAGCTATCGAACTCACTAACGTGGCGGGGTGTCGCCCCTCACAACCAGAGTCCTTCGCGGGGTCGTGGCCTGGATCGTCATCGCAGGACTGGTAGCGCTCACCGTCCACCCTGAGGGCTGCGGACAACCGACATCTGCGGAACTGAACGACGCGGCGGTGGCGGCGGTGTCGTGGTTCGCCGCCAACAGCAACGACGACGGAACTTTCGTCTACCGCTACGACCGTGCCGAGAATCGATCCGTCGGCGGGTACAACGATGTCCGCCATGCCGGGGTCTTGTTGTCGCTGTACCAGGCAGAGTCTGCTGGGATCAAAGGAGCAGCAGAAATTGCCGATCGCGGCTTGGCCTATGTTGAGGTGCGCCTCCAGAACACTCCCATAGGTCTGGTGTTCGGACGAGGCGCAAGCGCGAGGAGCGGTTCTGTCGGACTACTGGTGGCGGCGCTGGACGAGAGACGCTGGGCCACCCTCGCAGATGATCGCGATCCTTTGCTCCTTGCGCTCGGGCGAACCTTGATCAGAGTCGTCAACGCCGATGGTTCGGTGGGTGCCTCGATCGACACCACCACTGGATCAACTAGTGGTAGATCGCCGTTCTTCACCGCGGAGGTTCTTTGGGCTTTGGCGAGACTTCACTTGACCTTCCCGGACGAGAACTTCGACGAATCCGCGTTGCGTGTCTATCGATATCTCATTGAGGACCGCGACCGTGTCGAATCACCATGGCCGCCGGTCTCG
>JAKZTU010000187.1:0-3996 GCA_047516945.1 Acidimicrobiales bacterium | reverse complement strand
GCTGTGGCTGCCTTTCAGATGCTCGGCAATGCCGCAAGCGAATTCGATGTTCTCGATGGCTCGCGCAACTTCGCCGGCGGCGTCTGAGGTGACTTTGCCGTGCTCAGCTGTGAGTCGGGCCGCGACCTCGTCGGCGTTGTCTACCACGAGGTTACGAAACGTGAACATCAGCTTGGTTCGACGGGCGATGCTCACCTCGCTCCACTCGGTGAAAGCCGCCTTTGCTGAGGCGACCGCGGCGTCGACTTCTGAGGCCGAAGCCAGAGCCACCTCAGCTGTTTGTTCGCCGGTCGCCGGGTTGAATACGGGGGCGGTTCGTCCAGATGTACCGGTAACGGTTTCGCTGTCGATGAGGTGCTGGATTTGTTTCATGGCCTTGTCCTGTCTGTCCTTGCGCTTCGGTTTCTAGTCGATCTCTTCGATTGTCTTGATGATGCCCGAGATTCCCTCGTCCAACTCGTCAGCGCTGACATCGAGCATCGGGGTGATGCGGATGGCGTTGCCGTAGAGTCCGCCTTTGCCAACGAGGAGGCCCCTCTGCTTGCAGCCCTCCAACACCGCGCCGGCTCGCTGGGCGTCGGGTTCGAGCGAACCGGGATGAACGGTTTCGATGGCTTGCATCAATCCCTTGCCGCGCAGTTCGGCAATCCACGGCGTCTTTTTCGCTACCGGCGCCAGGGCGGTGGCCAGTTTTTGCCCCATTCGCAGGGCATTGTCTTGCAGGTTGTTGTCGAGCACATAGCGAAGTGTGGCAAGACCAGCTGCAGACGAGAGCGGATTGCCGCCGAACGTGCTGAACGAGAGCACACTTATGGTGTCCATGATTTCGGCGCGGGCAACGATCCCGGCGAGCGTGGCGCCGTTGCCGACACCTTTGGCAAAGGTGAGCATGTCTGGCACCACATCGTGGGCTTGATAGCCCCAGAAGTGCTCGCCGGTTCGTCCCCAGCCGGTCTGTACCTCATCCATCACGAGCAGGATCTGATGGTTGGCGAGCACCTTGTTGAACTCACCGAAGAAACCGTCGGGCGGGGTGGCGAAGCCTCCAACACCTTGGATTGGCTCGGCTATCAGGCAAGCAACGTCTCCAGCGGTCATCATGTCGATCACTTGCACGAGATCGTCAACGCAGGCGTTGGTGAAGTCTTCGTCGTTCATGTGGCCGAACGGGCTGCGCAGACGGTAACCACCCTGGATGAAGTTCACCGACAAGCCCGAGAGGCTGGTTGAGGACCAGGAAGAATGCGAGGTGATCGCCTGAGCTGTGAACGAACGACCGTGGTAGCTGTTGCGCATGGCCAGTACCTGGTTGGACTTGCGATAGCTGGTAGCCAACAAGATGGCGGTGTCGTTGGCTTCGCTGCCTGAGGTAGTGAAGAAGACTCGGGCGTCGGGAATACCCGATATTGCGGCGATTTGTTCAGCCAGTTCGATCATCGGCTCCGAGAGATACAGAGTCGATGTGTGCATGACTTTGGCGGCTTGGCTTTGCACCGCGGCCACGACCTCAGGATTGCTGTGGCCGACCATGGTGGTGAGCACTCCACCGAAGAAGTCGAGGTAGCGATTACCTTCCACGTCCCATACGTAGCCTCCCTCGCCGTGCTCGATGGAGATCGGTTCGGCGTAGAGCGGATTCACATACGACGGCAGGATCGCTCGGTAACGTTCAAGCAATTGGGCGTTGGTGGTCATTGTGATGGAGATTACTGTTTGCCGCGAAGAGTCGCGCCGAATCTTGCCTATAGAACCAGAACCAAATTCAGAACCAGAGGAACAGCAATGAACTACCCATCCGACCCGCAAGCAGTCGATTTGATGATCGGGTTCCCGTTTGCCGACAAGAACGCCATCTATCAGTACCTGCGAGCTGGTTTCAAAGACGCCGAATCAGCCGAGGGCGGCGACCTGGTGATGCCGGCGGGATACATGTTCACCGACACTCCACCCGAGGCGGCCCCAGACGAGGACCCAATCGAGACGACCTTTTCGAAGATGGATCGTTGTGGCGTTCGGGCTGGCCTGTTCGGTCTCAACAAGGTGTCGATCGAGGCTCGCCGGCGTCACCCCGGGCGGGTGTATTTCTCGTTGGAAATCGACCCCAACGATATTGCCGGCACCGTGCGGAAGATCCGCGAAAAACACAGCGAACACGGTCTCAGCGCGGTTACAACTTTCCCAGCGGGTTGCATCCCGCAAGTTCCGGTCAGCGATCGTCGCTACTACCCGATCTACATGACCTGCATAGATCTCGACCTGCCGATCATCTCCAATGCCGGTATTCCAGGCCCACGAGTGCCAGCAGACTGCCAACACGTACGGCATTTCGATGATGTGTGTTATGACTTTCCCGAACTACGGATCGTGATGCGTCACGGAGCTGAGCCTTGGGAGGCCCTCGCTGTGAAGCTGATGCTGAAATGGCCGGGCTTGTACTACATGACTTCGGCTTTCGCGCCGAAGTATTACCCCAGAGCCATCATCGACTACGCCAACACCCGTGGCTCCGAGAAAGTGATGTACGCGGGCTACTACCCGGCTGGCCTCGATCTGGAGCGGATCTTCGCGGAGCTTCCCGAGGTGCGGTTGCGGCCCCATGTCTGGCCGAAGTTCCTTCACGAAAATGCCGAGAGGGTCTTCAAGATCCCGGCGCTTGCTAACTGATGGGACCTGTGCCGCGCCCGAGTCTGGGTTTGTATTTCGATTTTCGCAACCCTGAGCCTTGGCGACGCGACCCGGCGGCCTACTACGGCTGGCATCTTGATCTGATCTCCGAGGCAGACCGACGTGGGATCGGATCGATCTGGGTGAGCGAGCATCACTTTGTGGACGACGGCTATATGCCCGTGCCACTAACCGCGCTCGCGGCAATAGCGGCGCGAACGAAACGGGCGCGCCTGGGTACCGCAGTGGTGGTGGCACCTCTGCAACACCCGATGGCTATAGCTGAGCAAGCCGCCATCGTTGATGTGATCAGCGGTGGCCGTCTTGAGTTGGGTCTTGGCGCTGGTTATGTAGCTCCCGAGTTCGAGGCTTTCGGAGTCGATCTTGGTCGCCGTTACCACGATACGGATCATGCTCTCGGCGAGATTGGCCGGATCTTCGCTGAGAGTCGCTGCAGTCCTGGCCCGGTGCAGCAACCTGTGCCGTTGTGGGCCGGATATTTGGGTCCTCTGGGCGCGGCTCGGGCCGGGCGGCTCGGTGTCGGCTTGTTGACCCACAACCGGGACAGTTTTGGCATCTACCGCGATGCGCTTGAGGCATCAGGTCATGGTGTCGAAACGGCCCGTATGGGCGGGGTGGTGGACTTCTTGGTGGCTGATGACCCTGAGCAAGCCTTTGAGAGGATCCTTCCTCATCGCACTCATCAACTCAACAGCTACCGACAGCAGGCCGCGCTCGGTACTGGGCGGACTCCTCGCTGGCTGACCGAAGACGAGATTCGTGAAGGCCGAGGCTCGGGCGTGATCGGGGCGTTGCAGATCCTGACCGTTGACGAAGCGATAGCTCGGATCGCTGAGATTTGCGACGGTTTGCCCGTTGAACACCTGTACTTGTGGGCTTCAATTGGTGGCATGCCCGAAGACTTGGTTGAGCGCCAAATGGAGTTGCTCATCGATCAGGTGCAGCCGGCTTTCTCGTCTGTGTAAAGCGTCAACTGGCCTTGTACGTGGCGATGACTTGTTCGCCGTAGCGTTGCAGTGCTTCGGTGGCGTGGTTGATCGAGTCCCCCGGCACGGTCACTGATGCCCAAGTGACACCCAGTGAGCTTAGTTTGGCGAGTCCCGCGATGTGGGCATCTGCATCGAAGGTGTCGTCAGCCAAAGATCCCCCAGCAGAGGTGCCGAAGCAGACGTCAATCTCTGATCGGTTGCGCCCAGCTTCGTCAACTTGTTGCCACAGGTATTCGAGCATCTCGGCCAGGTCTTCGGCAGTTTCCAGCGCCGGGGTCTTGGTTGTGCGGGCCAGGGCTCGTGGCGCGGGGAACGGGACCCA
>JAKZTU010000186.1:0-2612 GCA_047516945.1 Acidimicrobiales bacterium | reverse complement strand
GGCCTTGACCCTCGGCGGTCAGGCAGTGGCGGTAGGAGCATGAAGCTTCCTGTTGTTGCTGTGGTGGGCCGTCCCAACGTCGGCAAGTCGACCCTGGTCAACCGCATTATCGGACGCCGTGAGGCGATCGTCGAGCCGCGTCCGGGGGTCACCCGGGATCGAAAGACGGTCGAAGCGGAATGGCTTGGGCATCATTTCCGTCTGCTTGATACCGGCGGTTGGCTCGCCGACGGAGATGTGCTCGAGGACAAGGTCTCAAAGCAGTCTGAGTTGGCGATGGCTGAGAGCGACGTCGTGCTCCTGGTGATTGACTCGACCGTCGGAGTTACTTCCGATGATCAGCAGGTGGTCAAGCATTTGCGACGTTCCAAGGTACCCGTGCTGCTGGTAGCCAACAAGGTCGATGATGCCAGCCACGAGCACTCGATTTGGGAGTTGCTGGGGCTGGGCTTGGGTGACCCTTTCCCGGTCAGTGCCCTGCACGGTCGAGGTACCGGCGATCTTCTTGACGAAGTGGTTCGCCTGCTGCCGGGTGATCCGAGCGACACACCCGGAGATCCCGCAGACCACGATCCCAACATGTTCGCCGTGGCGCTGGTCGGGCGTCCAAACGTAGGCAAGTCAACGCTGTTCAATCGGTTGATCGGGGAGGAACGTGCCATCGTCCACGACAGGCCCGGAACTACCCGTGATGCCATCGACACCATCGTGGAAACCGACAACGGTCCGATCCGTTTTATCGACACGGCCGGGATGCGTCGCAAAGCGCGGATAGCCGAGGACACCGAGTATTACTCATTGGTTCGAGCCCTCAAAGCGGTCGACAGTTCTGATGTTGCGCTGCTGATCATTGACGCAACTGTTGGCGTCACTCACCAAGACCAGCGTCTCGCTGAGCGGGTCGACGGAGCTGGCTGCCCGATTGTGATTCTGCTCAACAAATGGGAACTGCTCGATACTTCCAAGCGAACCAAGATCGCTGTGGATGTGGAGCGCAAACTGGGCTTTCTCGGCGACCCGCCGGTTCTTCGGATCAGTGCCTTGTCCGGCAAGGGGGTCAATCGTTTATGGCCGGCGATCCAGACTTCGGTCGTTGAGTACCGCACGAGGATCCCGACTCGTGATGTGAATAAAGCCATCCGTTCCGCGCAAGCTGCGCAGCCCGCTCCAGGTGGGGCTCGGGTGCTCTATGCGACGCAAGGGGCTACCGACCCGCCGACATTCGTCTTGTTTGTCAACAGAGAACTACCGAGGACTTACCTGCGCTATATCGAGCGTCGGCTGCGCGAGGAGTTCGGATTGGGTTCGACTCCGATCAAGCTGCGGGTCCGCAAGCGCAGCGATTAACCGTCGTAAAGGGGTGTACTGGTCGGGTATAGTTGTGCTGGGCGAAACCTGCTCGGCCGCTAAGGCGAGTTCCTGGCGGGGAACCGGCTCAACGCAACGGGAGCCACGATGACAACTATCATTCTCGCGACTCTCGCAGTTCTCAGCTTGGCGACGTCTGTCGTCTACGCTCGCTCGGCTCGTCGCCGGTTGCGGCTCGCGCGTTTGATCGAGACTGACAACACCGACGATCGGGAAGGGCATTCGTTGGCTTTTGCGGCGTTTCGCAAGGAAGCCCACACGTCGATTGTCTATGCCCTGATCGCACCGGCCGCCGCGGTTGTGGCGCTATTCGACGGAGCGAACGCGACCTCCGCAGTTTTCGGTTTGCTGGTCTTGCCTGCTGGTGCTTCTTTGTGGTGGTCGCGCACGTTGGCTCGCGAGGCTCGCATGGCCCGCAACCGCTACGACCTTGAGCGTCGTGCGAGCGAGGCGCTCGAGCAGGAGCAGTTGGCGCCCAAGGCTTGGGCGGCTCGTCTTGCCCCGGAGCAGGTTCCGGACTTCTCGGGCTTTGAGATCGGTCGTGTCTACCAGGCTGGTTCGGGGCTCATGGCGGGGGACTTCTTCGATGTGCACAGAGTGGGACCCACTCGGGTTGCGGCAGTCATTGGTGATGTGGCTGGTCACGGCATCGAGTCTTCGATCACTGCTTTTCAGGCGAAGTATTTGTTGAGGGTGTTCTTGCGGCAGTTCCGTGATCCTGCACAGGCCTTTGAGGAACTCAACAAGCAGCTTGCTTCTGGTGACCGGCACGAGGAGTTCATTTCGGCTGCGGTGGTTGTGTTCGACACGGAGGCCGGCACCTTGCGTTGTGCGTCTGCGGGGCACCCGGCGGTGTTCTTATTCCAAGAAGATGGTGTGAAGCCGTTGCGGTCCACTGGCGCGTTGTTGATGCTTGACCCCACCGCAACCTATTTCTCTCGGGAGATTCCGATGGAGAGCGGCGACATGATCGTCATGTACACAGACGGTTTGGCAGAGGCTCGCGCGGGGGCTTCGCTGTTTGGTGAGGAGCGCATAATCAAGACCGCGGAACGGGAACTGAACGCACCGACTGATGTGTTGTGCAAGGCTTTGCTTGACGCGGCCAAGGATCACGCAGGCGGGATTATCGACGACGACACGGCGGTCATGGCTATTCGTCGCGACTGAGATCGACAAGCTGGCCTAGTCTCGATTCTGATGCCGTGGTGCGCGCCGTGTGAGAAGAACTGGACGCCTACTTC
>JAKZTU010000185.1:0-7697 GCA_047516945.1 Acidimicrobiales bacterium | reverse complement strand
GAGGGCACCTTCTCGGGCCAAAGAGACCCCGAGTTCTTGGGAGGCCAGGAAGTTGTCGCCCGAAGTCAGCGTGATGACGCCGTTGCTAGTGGATCCTGCGGCAGTCTGCATCAACTTCATCTGAGCGGCAAAGCGGGCCACTCCAGGAAACCCGGCATCCTCGTCGGGCAGGAGTTTCGACTCGCCGTCGTTGTTGTGCAGGATCGTGAGCGTGAAGGTATCAGCACTGATGGGCGCGGGGGTTTGTGCCCCTGCTGTAATGGTCAGCGATGCAAGCAACGCCGAGACTAGGGCCAGTACGGCTAGCGCTGCGATCGGCTTCTTGGGACTTTTGCTGGCCATCTCAGGGCCTCCTTGCGGGATGACAATTCACTCGAGCGGATCGTAGCAACGCAGCGGGGCTTATTGCCAATGCGGACTCAACTACCGAAACGATCGGCAAGCAGTCGACCCAGCGCGGTCAGATCGATTTTACCGCTGTCCAACCAGGGGAGCTCGCTTCGTGAGCGGAACACCGCGATGTGACGCGGGACTTTGTAGCTCGACAACTCCTGTTTGACACGGGCCTGAAGCTCGGTCGGTTCACAGGACTCATCGGGTCGCAAAACAACTGCCGCGGCCACATCTTGGCCACGTTGCTGACTAGGGACACCCATCACGTAGGCATCCATGACCTCGTCCTGTTCCTCGAGGACGATCTCCACTTCGCGCGGTGTGATGTTCATCCCCGAAGATTTGATTTGGTCGCCCATACGACCTTTGAAATAGAGGTGACCATCTGCATCGAGGTGCCCGGCGTCACCGGTGGGGAACCAACCGTCTGGCGTGAACACATCTTCGGGGTCAGTCTTCAACAAGCCGAGCATCAGCGAATAACCCTTGATATGTATCTCGCCCATTTCGCCCAGCGGTTGCTCGGTTCCCGATGCTGGATCAACGATGCGATGCTGCACTCCCGGCACCGAACGGCCAAACGAACCCCGCTTCTCAGGAGGCAATTCGCCGCCCATCACCTCGATGGAGTGCGGCCCCAGCGACTCGGTCATTCCCAAAGCGTTAGGCCGAAGTTCGGGATCGTCGATGCGGATGTGGGTAGGCAAGAACTCTTCGATACTGCCCGAGCGCACCGAGGAGAGGTCTCGATGCTCAGCGGTCGGGTGCTCAACGAGTGCCTTGGCCATGTGAGGCCAGCCGACAACATGGTTCACTCGATGCCGTTCGATCAACTTCAGGGTCGCCTCCGGCTCGAACTGATGCTCGAAGATGATCGTTGTCCCCGCGTGCATGCTCGCGATCAACACATAGGTCATCCCGCCAACCCAGAACAGCGGCATTGGTGTGTACACCACCTCACCAGCTTGGCGATCAAGGAACTGCAACAAGTTGTAGGGGTGACCGATCACCCCCGCATGCGAATGAACCACACCCTTCGGATTGCCTGTGCTGCCAGAGCTGTACATGACGATCATGGGGTCGTTAGGCGCCACAGCGGTTTCGGCGGCGAGTAGCTCCGCGTCGGTAGTGGTTTCGGCTGACGCGACTAGATCGTCTACACGTCCCGCCCACGACGGGATGTGTTCTCCCCACATCCAAACACTGCGCAGCGCCGGGTGACTGGCGACACTTATTTCGCCGACGGTTGCCTTGTCGAGTCCTTCCACGATCGATTCGAGGCGTTCGACATAGTTGTTGCCAAGATGGGAGTCGACGGTCAGCAGCACCTCAACATCGCTGTGCTCAAGCACCCAGTTCAATTCGCGGGGCTTGTAATAGCTGTTGAGCAATACCACCACGGCACCGATTCGCGCCGCCGCGAGCCAAGCAACGATCCAGTCACCGCCGTTGGGTGCCAGTAGTCCGACATGGGTACCGGCCCGCACACCCGAGGCCAGCAACGCCTTGGCGAACTCTGTTGACTGTGTGTGGGCCTGCTTGAATGTCAGCGTGTCTTGTTCGATCACGCAGAGATTGCGGTCACCCCAATCGTTCGCGACGTGTTTGATGAACTCGCTGGCGGTCAGCCGATAGCCCGGTTCCTGGAAGTGGTGTTCGCAGAGGGTCACGGTTAGCAGAGGGTCACGGTTAGCCGAGGGTCACGGCGTGAACATCTTGTAGCGAACCGGTAGGTGCTTGGGTCCTACCACGAAGCTCGATGCCACGTAGTCCGCCGGACCCGCATGCTCCATTGATTCGATTCGCGACGCCATCTGCGCCAGCAACGCCTTGATGCTGGCCCGGGCCAGATGGGCACCTAGGCAATAGTGCTCCGCCCAACCGAAGCCGAGATGCCGGTTGGGGCTACGACCGATGTCGAATCGGTGGGGGTCTTCAAAGACCGCCTCGTCCCGGCTACCGGAAGCGTAGAAAAGCGCAAGGATCTGGCCCTTTTTGATGTCGTGCCCGTCGTAGACAAGATCGCGGGTTGCGGTTCGTTTCATGTAGTTGACGGGTGCTGTGTAGCGGACCACCTCTTCGACAGCGGTCTTGAGCAAGCTCGGGTCTTCACGCAGGCGTTTCAACTCATCGGGATTGTCGAGGAATGCTTGGAACGCTCCGGTCAGTGAATGGCGGGTGGTGTCGTGCCCGGCGTTGAAGATGATCAAGTAGTAGCCGAGCGTTTCGATGTCTCCCAAAGGTTCGCCGTTTTCGAAGGTGGCGTTGGCCAGCATGCTGGCGAGATCGTCGCGGGGGTTGGCACGGCGATCACCGATGATGTTGTTGAACATGTTGAAGAAGTCCATCATCAAGTCAAAGCTGGCTTCGTGACGATCATCGCCCTGGCGTCGAAGCTCAGGGTCATCGCTGGCGAGTAGCTGGCTGGTCAGCTCCAGCAACTGCTCTTCTTGATGCGGTTCGATCCCTAGAATTGTCGCCAAGACTCGCAGAGGGTGCTTCTGGGCGATGCTTTCAACGAAGTCGGCTTCGCCTTCGGGGCCGAGGCTGTCGATGACGATGCGGGCGCTGGTCTCCACTATCTCGTCGAGCCGTTCGATACCTCGAGGCGTGAAGTAACCGCTGGCCACCTTGCGAAATATGCGATGGTCAGGCGGGTCCATTTCGATGATCGTTTTCATCTCGACCGGATAGCCTTTGGCCCGTCGCTCCACTTGTTCGCTAGTCAACACCACGATGCCGTTGCTGTTGCCGAAGTCCTCGGGGCGACCTGAGATCTCAGTAATGTCGGCGTGTCTGGTCACAGCCCAGAACGGCTCACGATCTTCAGTCTCGAAATACTGCAATGGCTCTTTGCGAAGCTGCTCCCATTGCGCGTGGGGTTGGCCCGACTCGCCGTAACGAACCGGAGAGATGAGATCAAGTCCGTCTATGGCCATGGCCGAAACGATAGATCAGCTATTGCCCTGTTCGCACAATTTCCTTACGGGCAAATTCTTGGCTCTCTCGGCTCTCCTGGTTGTCGAGCTCGCAATGCGATTGGTCCGGTGGTTGCGGGTTGCAACTATCGTCGTTGTGTGGCTGTATGTGGGTGGTGGTCAACCCTGAGGCTAAAGATTATTCGGTTCGGGACATGACCGAGGTTCTGCCTAGGATTTGTGCTCGACGTGATAATCGGCTTCACCGGTCGCGCCACTTGCGACTCGGATCCGCTGTGAACCGGTCATTGTGGCTGATGATGGTCGCGATGCTGGCGTTGACGGTTGCGTGCGCGAGCAATCCTCATGACAACATTGCAGATGGCACAGACGGCTCGGACGTCGAAGAACACGCGGATTTGGAGATGTCTGTGCGTTCGATCATTGACTGGGTCGGCCTGCCTGCAGCGGTACTGGTCGTGGACAATGATTCGGGAATTATCGTTGACTCGGTGGTCGTCGGCGAAACGGTGGCAGCTCCTGTGGGTGGTGGTTTGAGACCCGCCGGCTCGGTCATGAAGGTCCTAGTGCTGGCCGCTGCGATCGAGTCTGGAACGAAACCCGACGACATCCTGGAAGTGCCTACGTGTATAGAAATGCAGGAGCGGAGAACATGCACCAAGGTTCCAGGCGATTACACAGTCGCTGAAGCGATCACGGCATCGGTCAATCCAGCGTTCATATTGCTGTCGGACCGGATACCCCCGGGTATGGTCGTAGAGCACGGTTCCCGGTTCGGGATGTTGTTGGAGGAGACACCCGAGGTTGCGCTGGGGATTCATCCGGTTTCGATGGAGTCGGTAGCGGCGATGTTTGTTGCGATTGCCAGTGAAGGTGAAACGCTGGCAATCACGGCTCAAGACGGTTCAACAGTGATCCCCGCCAGCGGCAGATACGTGTCGCGTGCCACGGCGAGTACGCTCCGGTCGCTGTTGCGTTCGGTGGTAACCGAAGGCACTGGAGTGGCCGCAAACGGCGCTGATGCACCGTTCGGCAAGACGGGAACAGCGGTCGGTCCGACAGATGGGTGGTTTGTGGGTAGCACGGCGACCCACACGATCGTTGTGTGGGTTGGATCTCCTGACGGCGTATCGGCGGCTCTCACCGGCGGTGGATGGCCTGCGCAGATCTTCAGAGTAGTGGCCGATGGAATCAAACCTATGGATTCGCCGTGAGCCGGACCGTTCGCGCCAAAGTCGAGAGCCTCCCGCCAGTCGTGTCGGTCGGCTTGGCGTTGGTTGTGGTCGGCGGTGCGGTCGTGTTCGATCCGCGGGGATACAACGGTTACTTGGCGAGCAAGGTTCTGTTTGCCGGTCTCGGTCTGTTGTTGCTTGTCGTGTCTCTCAGTCGAAGGACGGGTTTGGTCGTCCCCACCGGGATTCCTTTGTTGGTTGGCTCCGCGCTGGTCGGTCTGTTGGTTGTTGCGAGTGTCCTGAGCGACTCGGTTTGGCGGTCATTGCTCGGCGCTCCGCTACGGCAGGAGGGTACGCTCGCTTGGCTGGGTTTCGTTGTGGCCTTCGTTGTGGGGTTGTCGCTGCGGCGCCGCTATGGCGATGCCGTCTCGGATTCGCTTGTGAAGGTGGCCGTTCTGGCTGTGATCGCGGTGACGGCCGTGGGAGTGTTTGAACTGGTCGGGCTGGAAATCGACCCCGACTTGACTGAGTTCCGGGGCCGGACGCGCGCGACTTTGGGCAACCCTGCTGTGCTGGCAGGTTTCTTGATCCTCGTAAGTCCTGTCGCCGTGGTTGCGATTTCGAGACGGGACAGGTGGCGCTGGGCCGGGTGGTTGGCCGCCTGCGGTGCTCTGATCAACATCGTGGGAGCTGAGACACGTTCGGTGTGGCTTGTTGGAGTCGCTATAGGTGTTGGGTTGGGATTCCTTCGCTTGCGAGGCCGTTCACGCGCGTTGTTGGTATTGGCGCTGCTGCTTGCCATGTTCGCAACGCTGTTAACGGGCCGTTGGCAGCAGGTCGGCAGTGATTTCGGCGAGCGGTTGTCGATCTGGCAGGTGGCGGTATCGGTAGTCATGGACAACCCGCTGTTTGGAGCGGGACCGGAAATGTTTTTGGTCGCTTATGAAGAGAACGTGAGCGACCAGACCTCAAGCGAGATCGGCGGTGGTGCCGCGGTGGATCGAGCCCACAACGGCGTATTGGACTTCATGGTGTCGTATGGTGCGGTCGCCGGTGCGCTATATGTGATGGTGCTGGTGTTCGTGGGTTGGTTGGCGGTGAGGGCGGTCTCGGGTGGCGACTGGTTTCGGTTGGCTTTGGGTTTCGGCGTTGCCGCGTACCTGCTGCAGCAACAGTCTCTGTTTGCACACCCGACTTCTGACATTGTCTGGTGGATGTCGGTCGGTATTCTCATGGCGGACTCGGGCCTCGCGGTGCGCAGACTTCCGCGGGTTGTCAATGTTGTCGGGATTGCTGTCGTGGCGGTGCTGATCGTCAACGCTGGTTCTGTTGTCCGTAATGACCGACTCTACGGGACGGCGTTGGGGGCACCGTCGTTCCTTGGCGCCTATCAGCCTCTTGAAAGGGCGGCGTCTCATCGCCCGTTCGACGATCTGAGCTACATATTGATGGGTGCACTGTTGGCGGAAACCCCTGATGTCTTGATCGTTCAACGCGGTATCGAGCAACTCAAGGAAGGAACCAGGGACAATCCCGGGAACGGACTGGTCACGCGGGCGCTTTCCGATGTGCTGTTGCAGGCCCAGAGATTGACCGGGGATCGGTCTTTCGCTTCGGATTCGGTGCTCAATCTCTCCGCCCTCATCGAAACCCAACCTTCAAACGGTGACTCGTATCTGAAGCGCGGGACCGCGTGGTACTACCTCGGAGAGGTTGGAGCGGCACGATCTGACTGGGAACGTGCCGCGTTGTTGATGCCGGACAGACCTGAGCCGCGGGACAACCTCGCGGTCATCAGCAACGCGGAATAGCTCCGTGCTCAAGGAGGCCCGTTGGATACCTTGCGAAGAGACGCCTGCAAGGATTGCAAGGCTGCGATTTTATGAAGGTTTTATGCGAAGTTGTGAAGCTTTTGGTTGGCGCGTAACCTCTCGTGCGTCCAATTGTTGTTAGAAATACATGGTTTGAAAGTTTGAGAGGAAGTACAGATATGGATGACGACAGTTCCAACGCGGTGAATCGGGTGGTGCCGAGCGAAGGTCTCCAAGAGTGGTTCGCTGGATCGCGGCGCACTTTGAGTGTGCTGGCAATTCTGGTGTTGACGGCAACTTTGGTGGTGGGGATCTCCTCAGCGAACGCGGACGACCCCGACGAAGTTCACATTTCTGGAACGGTCACCGCAGCAGACAGCGGTGCAGCGCTCAGCGGTATGAAGGTCAGCGTCTTTTGTCTCGACTGTGAGGGGACTTCCACAGACCCCCAAAAAGACCCAGCCCGGCCGTGGCCTTTGTCGAGGTGGCGCGATGGCGGCACCGGCCTCTTGGGTGAGACGACGACCGATCTGTCAGGGAATTGGTCGCTGACTATTGACCGAGCCTCCGGATTTGAGATCAAGAAGACCTTGGTTTGGGATCCCGACGGCGACTACGCGACGAGGCTAATCTCTCCGAGCGCACTCTGGGATCCGGGCTCTGCTTCGTCGGTTACCATGGTGGAGTTGAAAGAAGGCGGAAGGCTGTCGGGAACGATCACTGGTGACGGGATGGCGCTTCCCGAAGTCGTAAACTTGTCAGCGGATACAGTGTTCTATCACTCCGCTACGGACCAATGGATCGGTCATCCGTTCTTCGACTTCGAGTTGGAAATCCTCGTTGGGGCGGACGGGAGCTACGCGACACCCAGTCTGCCGGACGGATCCTACAACATCACTTACCCGAGGGACGTTTCCAGGCCCTACATAGCTAGGGCTTCATTCAACTTGGGTTCGATAATTGACGGTGAAGACACCGAGGCTGACCATGAATTGGTTGAGTATGTAACTGTTTCGGGGAGGGTCACTGACGGTTCAGGAAACGGTCTCAGCGGGATTCGCGTATTCGCCAGCCCCACGGGCGGTTCAACAGGGGACTTCTACGCCTCTTTGTCCGGTAGGAGTTCATCACGTTTCGTAGTGTTCACCGACCGTGACGGCAACTACAGCTACGATGAGGCGGTTCCAGAAACCGCCATAACGGTTGAGTTCAGTTCTTTGAGCGGGAAGTACGCCACCGAGTACTACGACGACAAGACGAGTCTTGACGAGGCCGATGCTGTGGAGATTCCGAGACGGGGTGACGTGCCGAACATTGACGCGCAACTCGGACCTGGTAGCACTGTCTCGGGTTCCGTCATAGAAATCACGGAGGAAGACCCC
>JAKZTU010000184.1:0-3633 GCA_047516945.1 Acidimicrobiales bacterium | reverse complement strand
GCCTGGAGGCGGAATGACGGCGAGCGGAGCGAACCTGAAACACGTGTGGATGGCGATGAGACTTAGATCGCTCGTGGAGGAAACTCAGAAAATAATCGAAACGCACTGGGCTACATGCCAAAGAGACCTCCGGCACGCCGGTGTGCACGCCGAGGACAGCGCAGAGTTCCGGCTGGTGCGCATAGACGAGGCCGAGCTCACACCAGAAGTCTTGAGCCACCAATCCAGTGAGCTAGGCAGGAGCGGATGGATAGTGCAGCACATCCCCAGCGGCACGCACATCAATTGGAACTTTATTTTGGAGTGACACCCGCTCCAGAAAAGTCGATGTCGGAGTACCCACTACAGCGTCGCTATGGTGGACTGAGACTCCGTCGGACAAGGGTCGCTGCGCCTGTCAAACCGCCGAGTCGGGGAGGACTAGCTCGGCCAGGTTGGTGAACACCCAACCGAGGAGGTCCGCAGTCCATCCTGTCCAAAGCCCCACCAGCGCCACCACTAACGCTGGCGCAAACACCAGCGTTCCTATCCACATGATCGCTACGAGTCCGCTGGTCTTCGTCATGTTCGTCCTCTCGGGACGCCTGTATGGCAACACCATCCTATTTCAGGGGTACGACAGCGGAATCGAGCCAAAGCGCAGGTGGTCAGGATTCCCACCAAGAAGAACCTCCACTTCGCAGCACTTCTTCCCCTCCGCGCCTACTCGCTCGTAGTCGGCGGAGTTCGTTGACTAGCCAAGACAGGCTTGTTCAGCCATCCGTATAGATCTTGCCGTGTAGCTCCGCGACCATTCTTTCGGCATCCTTGACTTTCCACTCATAGGAAACCCTTCCAACGTCGAGGCGCACAAGGTCCGTACTAAGGGAATCGCTCGCCCGAGCCGACTGGGCCAAGACCACCCCAGCGTCAAACCAGGGGCGATCTATCATCGATGCGGGCATCTACATCCTTGGATGTCTCGACTGCGCCGCTTCCCTAGACGAATCCCAGACCTGTCATTTCCCATATCCCGATTCACCTGTTTCCTAATGTCCTGACACATCACCGCCTACCCGACATTCGGACACATTCAGGTCCGTAGGGTTAGGGGATGGATCTTGCAGAGATGCGGCGACGGGTTTCGGAAGCCCGGTCAGGGGTTTTGAGCACGATTACGGACCAAGGGCAACCCCATGCGGTGCCGTGTTGCTTTGTGCTGGACGGCGAGGTGGTGTATTCGGCGGTTGATGCCAAACCGAAGTCCACGCTGGCATTGCGCCGGTTGGACAACCTCGCCGCCCATCGGCATGCCTGTTTGCTGGTGGATTGCTACGACGACGACTGGTCGCAACTCTGGTGGATACGACTGGACTGCAGTGGTCGTGTAGTCGCCGACGGCGACGAGCGTGACCGGGCTTTGGACCTGTTGGCAGCGAAGTACCCGCAGTACCGCTCCACACGACCGCCCGGCCCCGTGATCGCTCTAGACGTGACCAAATGGCGTTCCTGGCCATAACCTCCCCCCGCGTTATCGGTCACGAGCAGCAATTCGATGAGCGATGCGCCGTCTTGGGGTCAAAATTCGGCTTGAACCGGACGGCTATTGTTCTATAATCGAACATATGAGTAGAGAGAGCGAGCACTTGGGGACTCGCGCGGCCGCGGCTCGACGCGATGTAGGTCTCACGCAAGAGGAGTGCGCGTCACGTGTGGGGATTGCTCGCAGTGCCCTGGCCAAGATCGAGACCGGTATACGGGGCATCAGCGCAACCGAGTTGGTCCGACTCGCGCAAGCATTGGAGATGCGTGTCGAGTGGTTCTTCGAAGACGCCCCTCAAGCGGTGCTGTCGAGGCGAAACGCCGCAGAACCGGGTGCTCCCAGCCCGAGCGTGGATCTCTTCACCGAGCGGATCGCCCGGGAAGTCGAGTTCCTCCAGCGTCTAGGTGAACTCGAGTTGGCTGAGACCCCCGCTATCGCGTTCCCCGAGACATCCGAACAAGCCGAGCACGCAGCGGTCAAGGCGCGCCGGAAGCTGGGTTACGACCAGGAAGAGCCCGCGACCGCGTTGGGTGCTCACGCGGCCGAGTTGGGACTGATGGTCTTCTCCTGGGAGCTTGGCACCTCCGGAGCTGACGGGGCATCCGTCTTGCTGGCACAGGGCGGTATAGCAGTTGTCAACGGCAGCTTCCAGACCGGCCGCCGACGTTTGACGCTCGCCCACGAGTTAGGCCACTACCTCTTTGGTGACGAGTACTCCACCGACTGGCATGTGGCCGAGGCCCCTGCTGCGAAGCGCGAGGGGCGCATAGACCGGTTCGCGCGGGCTCTTCTTCTGCCGGGTGCGGCGTTGAGGAGCCACTGGAGAGGAGGGGACGACACCCGTGTTGACGCTGTGCGCCTGGCCAGCGAATACCGCGTGGACATGTCGACCCTGGCACGGCGGCTGCAAGAACTGGAGATCGCGTCGCCCCAGGAGTTGGCGCTGGTACGCGCTACACGCACGCGCCAATCCGACATAGTCGAACTCGGTTTGATCGTCGCCGACGAACTCTCGCCCCCGTCGTTGCCTGACGCCTACGTGAAGGCCGTACTCAACCTTTACCGCCGCGAGGAAGTCTCTGCCGCCCGCGCCCTGGGGCTTCTGCTGGACACCTGGCAAGAGGACGACCTGCCCGACCTTCCCCCGCTTCCCGCTGACGCTGTCTGGTCCTTCGTCTCCTGAGCGGGCATCGCCCGTCTGGGGCAGCGGTATTCTGGGGGTGTTCAAACATCAAGGTCAGGAAGGCGTGAACCGCTCACATGGAAACTTCGCAATCTTCTTATGACACGCCAAAGGATTTACCTGATGCCGAAATCCTGTGGGGAATGCCGTCGGGGCGTCCACCTCCGCACGTTGTGGTGGGGGGATGCCTCGTACCTCACGATCCTCAAGATCGGGTAGCTCAAATCAGTGGCACCAAGGTGGACGAGGGGTACGACGAACCAGCGGACCAAATCTGGATAGACGTCAGAGATGGTGAAGGCCAGATCTGGCATATCCGATGGGACGCTTCGCCACAGGTATCGACCGAAGATTGACCGATCTGCATCCCCGATCCCCTCATATTGCCCGTGGGTGCCAGTTTCGACTGATCGGTGTGGGCCCCGGGCTCGGCGCTGCTCGCGTCGGCGCGAATACAAGACAGCGATGGCGACGCAGCTTGGGCTTACCAGTAGATGGCGATGATCTCTGCGTCCAAGAACCGCACGACGCTGTCAACGCGCGTTGAGGGCGGTACCGGAGCCGGTGATCCGCTTGAACCTGGAAGGCCAAGCCCCGCGTCCAGCACGGCCACCATTCGCAGGTGATAGGCACTCTCACGGGTCGTCTTCACGCCAAGTGCTGAGTCGACGCGGCAAGTCACTCCCGCGAGGACTGAGCGGCGGCCGTCAACCGTCTCGATCCAGCCGGCGGGCCGCTCCACGGCAAGGACCAAGTCCGCCACCTCAGCGGAGTCAAGTTCTCGGCCGTGGCTTTCCAACAGCATCGTGACGTAACGCCGGAGCAAAGTGTCTTCCCCCTCCCCTGAGAACGAGTGTGGCTGTTGCGACGCATCTACGGCCACCTGCATCGCATGGAGAGCGATCTCGCCTAGATCTTCAATTTGCTC
>JAKZTU010000183.1:0-5790 GCA_047516945.1 Acidimicrobiales bacterium | reverse complement strand
AGTCGAGATGGTCGTCATAGAGGGCCGAACGGAGAGTCTACCGCTAACCCCAGAGACGAAGTAGAGCGTCTATTCTTGAGGTTGTGACAACTCCTGACCAAGTTTTAGACGGGGGGCTTTCGGCCTCAGCGGTCCGGTTACTTCGTCGGCCCCGCCCCCGCTTTCGCGGTTACCTGCATCGTTGGGCAGCGCTGGCTTCGATTCCACTCGGCGTGACCCTGACCGTATATGCGCAAGGAACACGAGCTCAGCTCTCTATGTTGCTCTATTCGCTAGGAATCACCGCGATGCTTGCGGTGAGCGCGGTGGTTCACGGCCGAGACTGGTCGGCCGAGAGAGTGGAACTGCTGGTACGCATCGACCATTCGGTGATCTTCTTGATGTTCGGCACTTGCGCCACGCCAATTGCCTTGCTGGGGCTGGACCCACCGGTGTCGGGGCTGCTGATCGCCGTCGCCTGGACCGGAACGCTGCTGGGGATCGCAGCGGAGTGGTTGCCCCTGCATCCAAGGGCAGGGTTCATGAACGGTGCCTATCTGGGCTTCGGCTGGTCGATGATCGTCTTCACCCCTTGGCTCGTTACGTCGTTGTCGATCCCGGAGTCGATCCTGCTGTTCGGTGGGGGTGCCGCTTACACGTTGGGAGCGGTTGTGGTTGGCGCTCGTCGTCCCGACCCATGGCCCAACACGTTCGGTTACCACGAAATATGGCATGCGCATGTCGTGGTCGCGGTCGTTTGCCACACCCTTTTGGTGATATCGCTTGCTTATTAGCCGCCCCGCATATAGTCGCCGGATATGAAATTCGGAATTTTCTACGAGCATCAACTGCCTCGACCGTGGGTTGAGCGCAGTGAAGCCGAGCTGTTGCGCGATGCTCTTGAACAGGTTGAGCTGGCCGACTCGCTTGGCTTCGAATACCTCTGGGAGGTGGAGCACCACTTCTTGGAGGAGTATTCGCACTCGTCTGCGCCCGAACTGTTCCTCGCGGCGTGTTCTCAGCGAACCAGTCAAATCCGGCTGGGGCACGGCATCTGTCTCACGGCACCTCAGTTCAACCATCCGGCACGGGTGGCGGAGCGGATCGCAACGCTCGACCTCTTATCTGGCGGACGTGTGGAGTTCGGCTCCGGCGAGTCTTCTTCGGAGGCCGAACTCGGTGGCTTTGGCATTCCCTATGAACGCAAGCGAGACGCCTGGCTCGAAGGCCTCGAAGTGTCGCTTCGTTGCCTGACCGAAACACCGTTCGGCGGTCACGAGGGAGAGTTTGTGTCGATGCCCGCTCGCAACGTTGTGCCCAAGCCCCAGCAGTTGCCCCATCCACCGCTGTGGGTTGCCTGTTCTCGCCATGAGACCATCAAACTCGCAGCCCAAAAGGGCATTGGAGCGCTCACCTTCGCATTCATCGACCCCGAAGACGCCAAAGGGTGGGTCAACGACTACCGCCGGATCATGGCCGAAGAATGTGTGCCAGTCGGCAAGGCGGTGAACCCGAATCTTGCTTGTGTCACCCCGATGATGTGCCACCCGGACGAATCGGTGGCTATGCGCATGGGGCTTGAGGGCGGCAACTTCTTCGGTTACTCGTTGGCTCACTACTACCTGTTCGGAGAACATCAGCCGGGTGTGACCGACGTGTGGCAGGAGTTCCAAGCCAAACGCACCGAGCATGGTTACGACCCCGATGCGGCCCTCGCGCAGCAAGGCTCACTCGCGGCCAAGACAGCGATAGGTGACCGTCAGGGACTACGTGGAGCGGTTGGAACGCCAGAACAAATCCGTGACTTCTGCCGCCGTTACGAAGAGGCTGGCGTGGATCAACTTATATTCGTGATGCAAGCAGGCAAGAACCGCCACGAAGACATCATGGAATCGCTGCACCGCTTCGGCACTGAAATCCTGCCCGAGTTCAAGGAACGAGATATAGCGAACGCGCCCGCGTTGGCGGCTTCATGGGAACCGATCATCGAAGCGGCTCTGGCCCGGAAGCCTGCTGATCCAGAGCCAGTAGCCGACGACTATCGGATCAAAGCCATCCCCAAACAAATTGTCGACGCCGGTCTCGGCGACACCTTCGGAGTCACCCAAGAAATGCTCGACGAAGCGGAGCGATCTCAAGCCCTCGGCCAATCTCGCGGCCAGGGCGGCATTCTGGACTGATCCCGACCTGCTGTAGCTTTGAGGGTCGCCACCGAGACAAGGAGACGATATGGAAGGTGTTGCGCTGATCGCGGGGGCCCGCACTCCCATCGGCAAGTTCAACGGGACGCTGAAGTCTCGAACCGCGATGGAATTGGGTGGAATCGCTATTTCCGCGGCATTGGAACGCGCCGATGTCGCGGCGGGTGATGTTGATCATGTGCTTATGGGCCACGTTCTGCAGGCCGGGCAGGGGCAGATCACTGCGCGTCAGGCCGCGGACGCGGCAGGCATTCCGATGAGTACACCGGCCACCACAATCAACAAAGTGTGCCTTTCTGGTCTTTCGACGATCTATGTGGGCGCGCTGATGTTGGCCGCGGGCGATGTGGATGTCGTGATCGCTGGCGGGATGGAATCCATGAGCAACGCCCCGTATCTTCTCCCCGGTGGCCGCGCCGGGATGAAGATGGGTCACGCGGCGGCGATCGACTCAATGATCCACGACGGCCTTTGGTGCGCGTTCGAGGATCGGCACATGGGCAGCGACACCGATCACTACACGCGTCAGGCTGCTATCAGCCGCGATGCACAAGACGAGCTTGCGTTCTCGTCACACCACAGGGCCAGCGAAGCCCAAAACAATGATCTGTTCTCAGCAGAGATCGTGGACGTTGGATATCCGGGCGACAGAGATTTCCTTGATCGCGATGAGGGTGTGCGACCAACGACGAGTGTCGAACAGTTAGCGAAGCTACGTCCGGCATTTGAACTTGATGGGACTATCACCGCCGGGAACGCGTCGCAACTGAGCGATGGCGCCTCGGCAATTGTCATGATGCGTGCAGACACGGCCTCCAAACGAGGGCTGGCTGACGACATCCGGGTCGCTGGGTACGGTCAGGTAGCGGGGCCGGAGAACACATCGTTGCTCCACCAACCAGCGCGAGCCTTGCTGCGCGCGCTAGCGGCTGCGGACCATGAGGTGGGTGACCTTGATGTGCTCGAAATCAACGAGGCGTTCGCTGCGGTATCGCTTGCATCGTCTGACGAGCTGGGTATCGATCCCATGTTCCCGAACAAATTCGGAGGCGCGATTGCTATGGGTCATCCACTGGGTTGCAGCGGTAGCAGGCTCGCGCTCACGGTGATGCAACAGCTTCGAACCAGCGGCGCTTCGCTTGGTGCAGCCGCGCTGTGCGGCGGCGGTGGACAAGGAGACGCTCTTGTCCTAAGCCATTCCGCCTGAAGCTTCTCAGAACTCCATCGTGCCTAAAACTCCATCGTGCCTAAAACTCCATCGTAAAGGTCTCGGGCCAGGCATCGGCTCTGAGCAGGGCGTCGGTGCCGCCATCAACGAAGATCACTGAACCGCAGGCGAAACGAGCCGCCGGGGAGAGTAGAAACACGATCCAATCTGCGAGCAGATCAGCGGTTGCGGGGTCCCCGGCAGGGACCGGGAAGCCCTCTAGCAGCGGTCCGTAGTCGTCGTCGTCCTTGCCCATCTGGAACAGGGGGGTTTGCACGGGCCCGGGAGCGATAACATTGAGTGTGATCCCCTGGCCAATCCAGTCGTCGCTCACTGCCGCTCGACGACACCAGCGAGAAACAGCGAGCTTGGAAGCGCCGTAGGCGATTGCACCGTCGAAAGGCTCCGGTGTGAGATTCACGAGTCGGATCGCTTCGGATTCATCGCCACTCAGGTAAGCCTCAACTAGTTCAGCGGGCAGGTTTGGTGATGTGGTCGAAGAGTTCGAGCCGATCTGTACGACCTGAGCGCCGGTGGTCGCGGCCAGCGCGGGGCGCAGACCTTCAAGCAACGCCACAGATCCGAAATAGTTGACCTTGGCGATCAACTCCCCGCGGACGGGCGGCCCAAGACCAGCAGCGGTCACCAGACCGTCGAGCCTGCCGTTGCAGCGCTGCAAGGTCTCGCTTACGGCGCTGGATCTGCCCTCATCGGTGGAGAGATCGGCGATGACTTCGGCGTCTCGCAAATCAATACCGATCACGGTATGGCCATCATTTTCTAGGTTTTTGCGGGTGGCCGCACCCATGCCAGATGCGGACCCGCTAATCGCGTATGTGCTCACGGCGCACGATGATCGTTCAACCGCGCCACACTAAGCAAATGGACTCTTCGCATTCCCATCTCAACTCGCCGCAAATGGACCCTGAGTACCGCATCAGTCGGCTAGCCGCGGACGGGCAAAGGCTGCTCGATGTTGCCTCCCGTGACCTTTCCGCCGCGGTTCCGGCATGTCCTGATTGGGCCAACGAAGATCTGCTTTCGCACATGCGAGTTGTGTGGAGCGCTATTGCCGCACAGGTTCAGCAGCGTGCCGCAGCGCCGATTGCATGGAAAGATCTTCCCGATCAAACGCCCGCCGAAGCGCTGGACCAATTGGTAGCGGTGCTGAGCGAAGCTGATCCTGCGACGCAATTGTGGACTTGGGGCGCTAACCAGACGGTTGAGTTCTTCATAAGGAGAACTCATCTTGAGACTGCGATCCACCGCGTTGACGCGGAACAGGCAGCCAATGACCCGACGCCAGTTCCCGCAGCCGATGGAATCGACGGTGTTGACGAGCTCTTTACCGAGGTGCTGGCCGGGCGGGTACGAACGACGCCTTCCGGTTCACTGCATCTGCATCAGACCGATGGTGACGGGGAGTTCATGTTGCGAGCCGCCGACGGAGCGATCACTGTGACCCACGAACATGCAAAGGGAGACGCCGCGGTGCGAGCCGACGGCGAAGAACTATTCTTGTGTGCTTGGGGCAGGCGGACGCTTGATGGGCTTCAGATCTTCGGCGATGTCGAGGTTGCAGCAGAGTGGATGGCCCTTTCACCATGACCGACAGAGACACTGTCACCGGCAGCGATGCTGGGACCGACCAAAACGCTATGTCCCAAACAAGCGCCCCGCCCAGCAGAGACACCGAATCCCACGGAGATACTTCGACCCGCAAGAAACCGCGTTTCGGTGGAGGCGGAACGTTGGACCAGTTGATGCCCGTGCTGCTGTTTCTCGGGTTCTACAACTTCGTCAGCATTGAAGCGGCTGTCGTTGCTTCAACGATCTGGTCGTTCAAGGCCGCGGTGAGCAGGCGTCGCCGAGGCCTCAACATCGGGCTGATGCTGCCGAGCGTTACCGCCTATCTACTATTGCGCAGCGCGGTCACTATTGCGGCTGAGCGTGAACTCATTGATTTCGGGATCAGCACCGAAGGGGTGTACTTCGGGATCGGCTTCGCAACGAAGATCCTGGTCGGCGTGGTATTGGCGATCACCATCTTCAGGGGTCGATCCTTTATGGCATGGATCGCGCAGAGGCTCCTGCCATTGCCGGAGGGTATGGCCCAAGACCGTCGTTTTGTGCGCACGATGGCTACGGCCACTTGGTTTATTGTCGCCTTCGAGATCCTGACCGCTGTCTGGGACATCTACCTGTACAACAACACTGGGGTAAACCTCTTCGTGCTCACTCGCTTCGGTGTCAACTTCGCCCTGGGGTTCATCGCCATCACTGCGGGACTGATCTATATCGACCACAAACTCCAGCCGATCCCCGGCTATCCCGGGCTCACCGAGTTGCTCCAAAAGTCCTCAATAGTTCCCGACAAGTCCAAAACAGCAAGCGAATAGCGCT
>JAKZTU010000182.1:0-4150 GCA_047516945.1 Acidimicrobiales bacterium | reverse complement strand
GCGCTGGCCTCTAGGTCGTCGAGTTGGATAAATACGTCGTTAAGAGATTCGAGGTTCTCTGTTGACACCTGATCAAGGCGGTGGAGCATTCTCCGCAGTTTTAGGCTCTCGAAGGCCAGAACACCGCTGACAAAAAGCTGGCGTTTCTGGTCGTCGTCTTCGAGCGGGAGTTGGTTGATGCGCCCGAACAGTCCTTTGGCTGCCTTTTGTTGGTCCGCGTCAAGGTCGCTGAACCACTCCTTGATCTGTGGGAACAAGAGCGCTTGGGCGGTTCCCTGCTGATTGCGCAACTGGGTCCACCTCTTTTGGATCCATTTCAGCTCGTCATTCAGCTTGCTCTTGAGCGCCTTGTATCGTGGGTCTTCCTCAATGAGCCTCTGGCGGCTGGTGGTTGCGATGTCATCTTGGTCGTCGAGGTCCAAGAAGTCGGCGTGGATCTCACCGAAGAGGTATTTCGTGTAGAGGCCGCCTTCGCCGAACTCCTCAAGGATGTCTTCCTGGGCGAGCTTGCCGCGCACCATTATCACTAGGTTGTTGAGACTCTCTTTGGTGTCAGGATCCTTGAGTTGGCCGGACTTGAAGGCCGTCGCGATCCACCCGTCTATCTGATAGTCGGAGTCGTGGATATTGTTGTCGCGCTCTTCGTGCTCTTCGAGGTTCGTGGCGGCGTCATGGCAGCGGAGGCCGGCGTCGCCGAAGGTCCACAGGTATTGTACTTTGTCCTGGTATTCGCGGTCTTTGTTGGTGATCGGCTCGTCGTTGAGCACGATTTTGAAATCGTGGAGGGCTCCGATGACGCTGAATCGACGAGCGAGGCGCCTACGGAGCGGATTACCGGTCCATTGGAGTTGGCGCTTCATGTTCGTGAGGGTGATCCGTGTGCCGCGCTGGATGTTGATGTCGTCGGGATTGACCGCCTCGGGGTTGTACTCTGCCTCTCGCCCGTCGGCAATAATCTTCTCAATCTGGTCGGAGTCCATGACGAAGCCGTGCTTGATGCTGTCTTTGACGGTGTGCACTTCCACGGAACGCGCTATCGAGAACAGTGACAGCTTGCCGATCCCCTTGCGTCCCATGACCGGGCGATCCAGGACCGGGGTGCGGCGCTCGCTCTTGCGGCGCTCGTAGCCGACCGTCAGATACTTGTCGTTCGCATCGTGAACCGTCATTCCGTGGCCGTCGTCTTCGATGATGACGTGGCCGTCACTGGCGTCAATGGAGATCGAAACGTTCTCAGCGTCGGCGTCCCAAGCGTTAGCCACTACCTCAGAGAGCACCGCGGCGATGTTGCTGTAGAGGCCGAACCCCAGATGGCGCAGCACGTTGAGGCTCAGCGTCATCTCGTACTTGTGCTCGCTGGTGTTCATAGCAGAGCCTCCAGGTGGCTGTTGATGGAACGTCCTATTGCGGCGCCCAGCGCGACAGGCACAGCGTTGCCGATCAGGCGAGCCACTGATGCTATCTGCACGGTCTCGCCCGACGCGATAAAGGAGTAGTCCTCAGGGAACGTCTGCAGCAGAGCACCCTCTCGCAGCGAGATCGCTCTGTCCTGCTCGGGGTGCCCGAAGCGACCGTTGCCATATCCGTGGAACTGGGTCGTGATCGTCGGAGCCGGCTGATCCCAGCTCATCCGCCCGTACACGCTGGAGTAGGTGAGGCCCGTAGCTTTCCTGTGGCACTCGGCCCTCAGCGCAACCTCCCAGTCGCGCCAAGTTCCGCCCGGCACGGACTTACGGATCCTGCGCAGGTTCGTCTCAGATAACCCGCTGCACCGGTGCAGAGGATCGCTCTCGGACGTGCCGCCCGCATGCAACGGATCCAGCTGTCCGATGGTTTCCCACACCGTAGGCTCCCCCGACCGATTCCACCCCGGCGGCTCAAGCACGATCTCGCCGAGCGTTGATGCCAACAACACCAACCTCCTCCTGCGCTGGGGGACACCGTAGTCCGAACACCGCACAACCGAATAGCTGAGTCGGTAGCCCGCCGCCTTCAGCGCCTCTAAGAAGCTCGCAAACACAGCGTGGCGAGACAGGAGCGACACATTCTCCATCGTCACGACCTCGGGCCGTACCTCCTGGACGATCTCGGCGAACTTGTCGAGAAGCTTCCACTGGTTGTTCGGATTCCTGCGGCCGTTGGTGTAGGTCGAAAACGGCTGGCACGGCGCGCAACCCGACAACACCCGCGGTCTGTCCGAGGCGAACAGGGAACCGACGAAATCAGGCGATAGCCCGAAGAGATCGCGCTCGTGGAACTCGGCGCCAACGTTCGCCTCGAAAGGATGCCTGCAAGACGGGTCCAGGTCGATTCCCGCAGACACCTCAATTCCGGCCCGTTGCATCCCAAAGGAAAGCCCTCCCGCCCCGCAGAAGAGATCAACTGCCGACGGTTGGCGTGGTTTTGTCATCATCCCAACCCATCAAGCGAGATCGGAACCCCGTTAGGTCTGACACGGTGAACCTGTTGCGAGTCCTGCATCCCGACAGTTGCACCGCCAGTGTATTCGCCGCAAACTCCCAGTCCCATAGAACCTCCTGTTCTTGAGTTCCAACCAAAGATAGCGCGCCCATGAGACGGTAACGGTGGGCGCGGTCAACGGTTTGAGCGGAGGGAGGACATGCACATGAGGAACCTGCGCCGGTTCAAGGCAACTGGTTCTCAATCGTCACATCGACCCGTTAACCGGTATGAGTGACACGTTAAACCACTGCCTCAAAAACTCCGCACCCCTCATTGAGCAAACAAGTCACTGGGCTGTGCAAGTGCGTTTCGCATGTCCACGGTTCCCGTTTCGACGGAATGGGGTGGGCTCTGGCAAGGTTGTGGGATGACAGACTTTGCTGAGAAATACGGGCCGTGGGGTGTGGTGACGGGTGCGGGCGCCGGGGTCGGCTTGGCGTACACCGAGGAGTTGATAGCTCGGGGCGTCGGGGTTGTGATGGTCGACATCTCACCGGGAGTCGTCGATGTCGCCGCTGGTCTCGGTGGTGAGACTCTCACGGTGATCGCCGATGTGAGCGATCCCGCATGGGTCGATGTGCTCACCGAGCAGACCGCTGGACTTGAGATCGGAATTGCGGTAGCCAACGCCGGTGTCTCTTATGTCCGCCCGTTTCTCGACATGGACGCGGAGATGCGTCGCAAGACCCTCGATATCAACTGCCGGGCGACTGTCGATCTGGCTGCCTGGGCGCTGCCGGCCATGGCCGAACGCGGCCGAGGGGGATTTGTTGTCACCAGTTCGGGATCTGCCTTGTCCGGCACCGCCTGCGTGGGTCTCTACAGCGCAACCAAAGCGTTCTCCATCAATTTGATTGAGGCAATCGGTTGGGAACTGAAGGACGCCGGAGTCGACACCTTGGCCATCGTCGCGCCGAGCATGGACACCCCCGCGTTCCGTTCCAGCGGCCCTGACTATGAACGAATGGGAGCCCCGCCTGTCGATCCTCGTACGGTTGTTGGTCCTGCTCTCGATGCACTCGGCGAAGGGGGCCGCTGGCTGGGCGACGATGGATTGAAGTTCGTGGCGTCCGTTGGGCGTTCGGACCGGGTTGAGATGATGTGCGGCGCAACCGCCGCCATGTACCACCTCTTCGAGGACTGACCCGCGCATCCAGCCATACTTGATCCTGTGAACAACAGTTCTCCCACCCCCGGCAACTCAACCTCGCAGAAGCCGAGCACGGCCACACCCGGCGCAAGCGAAGCGGCTCCGACTCACGCGGCTCCGGCTGTGCCCGGCGAAAGCAACATGCCCGGCGCAAGCAACACACCCGGCGACCACACAGACGTTCTGGTAGTGGGGGCGGGGATTTCTGGGATCGGGGCTGGTTACTACCTGCAGAAAGAATGCCCGGACCGCACGTTTGTGATCCTCGAAAGACGGCCGGATATCGGCGGCACTTGGGACCTGTTTCGTTATCCCGGTGTGCGTTCCGACAGCGACATGCACACCCTCGGCTACAGCTTCAAACCCTGGACCGGGGACAAATCGATCGCCGAAGGACCTGCGATTCTCGACTATCTCAAAGAGACGATCGAGGAGTACGACCTCGCTCGCCACATTCACTTTGGCCGAAGCGTGCGCCGAGCCTCGTGGTCGAGCGCCGAGCAGCGCTGGACAGTCGAAATTGAACACGCCGACACC
>JAKZTU010000181.1:0-28025 GCA_047516945.1 Acidimicrobiales bacterium | reverse complement strand
CCCAAAGCGAAGCTCATGTTGTTGATCTTGCGGTGAAGCGAGGGGTCTACGCATCGGCGTCTGAAGCCGCAGGGCCGATCGTTACGAGACATGGCACCTACGAATTCGTGCCATGCGCAAGCGACGCACCAAATGACATCTACTACGGCATTCACGAGCAGATGACCCGCCTGGAGACCCAGTTCGGAAACGACGACGATGCCGACATGGTCATCTTCGACGGCCCGCTTCGTAGCCGCACGAACACCAACGGGGTGGGTTTCATCAAGACCCAGCACGTCCAATATTTGCCGGAGCCACAACAAGCGATACTGCAACAACTCCAAGAGGGACAGCGGACACCGGTGTTCTTGATCAGCGGTAGGGGCTTCACTCGTTGGTCCTGGTACCTGCGTTTGCCAGGACCCAAGAGCAATCCGCACGCGGGCATTGTCCGTTGCGAACTCGTCGGCTCAGGGACCGCATCGCAAGCGATCCAACGAGCCGACGACGTAACCGCGACGCTGCAACGCTTTGCCAGCGAACCACACAAGGACACCCGTGCCCCACAGAACCTGTATCCAATAGCCGGCCTGGAGAACCGACTACGTCACCGCCTCGGAGACCAACAGATTCTCGAACGAGCCATGCGAGTTGCGGCTTCGACCTGAGATCGGTGGCGAACCAAGTTCCAGCGACGCGCTTGGCTACGGTGTGAGTGTGACCTCTCATCCAGCGAAGCTCGAGTGAAGCTCGAATGAAGCTCCCCAGACGAAACCGGCAAGTCGACGGCCGCAGAGACCACGCCGATCCGTGTGTGCGAGACCTGATCCGCGCGCTCGGCCCCGAACGGGTCCGCGCAGATGCAGCGGCCCGACATCTTGCGAGCGCCGATGCATCGATATTCACCGGAGGTGCCGCAGGGCCGGTCTGCTTCCCGGACTCCACCGAACATGTGCAAACGATCATGGGCATCGCGGCGAGCCACGACCGGCCGGTCCTGCCCCGAGGTGCCGGATCCGGCTTGAGCGGTGGGGCCGCTCCGCTCGGCGATCCGATAGTGGTTTCCACAACGCGTATGAATCGGGTGCTTGAAGTCGACGTTGCCGACCGCGTTGCATGGGTTCAACCCGGCGTGATCAACCTTGATCTTTCCAAGCAGACCGAACCGCTTGGTTTTCACTTTGCCCCGGACCCGTCGTCGCAGCAGGTGTGCACGATCGGAGGGAATGTCGCCAACAATTCTGGTGGACCTCACTGTCTCGCCTACGGCGTGACCAACGCGCATGTGCTGGCTGTGGAGGTGGTTCTGTCGAGCGGCGAAGCTGTTTTGCTCGGTGGACTCGAAGCCGAGCCTTCGGGATATGACCTGCGAGGCGCTTTTGTCGGTTCGGAAGGCATGTTTGGGATCGCCACCAAGATCGCTGTGCGTCTGACGCCCAATCCTGAGAGCATCATGACGTTGCTATTGTCGTTTGACTCTGTGGCTGATGCGGCGGCCACTGTGGGTGCGGTGATTGCATCAGGTTTGGTTCCGGCAGCCATCGAGATGATGGACAAGCGCTGTGTTGCCGCGGTCGAAGACTTTGTGCATGCCGGCTATCCCCGCGAAGCCGAGGCGGTGCTGTTGATCGAGGTCGACGGCATGGAACGTGGTGTCGCCACAGACACAGAAAAAGTCACCGAGATCGGGCGGGCACACAACGGGAACGTGCGGGTGGCAGCCGACGAAGCCGAGCGGGCGCTGCTCTGGAAAGGCCGGAAAAGTGCCTTTGGGGCGATTGCCCGGATCGCGCCCGACTACTACCTCCACGACACGGTGGTGCCTCGTTCCAAGCTTGTCGAGGTGCTTGAGGCGGTTTATGAGATCGCTGATCGTCGCAATCTCATGGTTCTTAACGTTTTCCACGCCGGTGACGGCAACTTGCATCCGCTCATGGCCTATGACTCGCGCCAGCCGGGCGCGAATGAGCAGGTAGCCGCGGCTAGCCGAGAAATCCTCGAACTATCGCTGGCCGTGGGGGGAGTACTGTCCGGCGAGCACGGTATCGGCGTCGAAAAACGCGATTTTATGACCGACCAGTTCACCAGCGCCGATCTGGAACATCAGGCGCTACTGCGTCGGGCCTTCGATCCACACTGCCGCCTGAACCCCGGCAAGGTTCTGCCCTCCGCGCACAGCTGCTCGGACATCGCCGCTTTGTCGGCGTCGAAAGCCAACGGAGTGTGGGGATGACCATCCGGCAACTGATCGAAGAGCGTCGTTTGATCAAAGATGAGGCGCTGCATGAATTCGCCGCAGACGTCGGTGACCGTGACCCGATCCTGGTCCGCGGCGGAGGCACGCAAGCAGATGTCGGGGGTAGTCCTCGAAGCGATGCCCGAGAAGTTCGACCACCGACTGGAATCGTGAATTTCCGGCCCGACGAGATGACTGTCTGCGTTCGCGCGGGCACCACCGTGGCCGAATTGCACGCGACGCTCGCCGAAGCCGGCCAACGCACCGCCCTACCAGACGGGTCTGGTCTGTCTGGTTCGCCTTTGTCGACGGTCGGGGGAGCGATCGCGGTCGGGCGCTCGCCGGTAACCCGACTCGGAGACGGACACATCCGTGACGCGGTGCTACAGCTCCGGTATGTGGCCGCCGATGGTCAACTCGTGACCGCCGGAGGGCCGACAGTGAAGAATGTCAGCGGTTTCGACATGTGCCGGATCATGGTCGGTTCTTTGGGCACGTTGGGTTGCATCGGCGATGCCATATTGCGAACACGCCCGATACCTGAGCATGAGCAGTGGGCGAAACTAAAAGACATCAACCCGCAGAGGGTTCTCGACACAGCCCGGACTGCAACGTCGATCCTCTGGGACGGATCCGCGGTTTGGGCCCGGCTCTGCGGACACCTCGTCGATGTAGAAGACGATCTTGCGCGACTCGGTGCGGCATCTCAGGTTCCGCCACCGGAACTACCACCGTTTCGCTGGTCTCGTCGCCCCAAGGATCTGTACCGCCTTGGGGCCGGGACCGGACGTTTCGTGGCGGAGATCGGTGTCGGTGTCGCCCATTGCGAAAAGCCCGATCCTGACCCGCCGGAGGTCCCAGCCGGTGTGGCGGCCCTCAACCGCCGAGTGCGTGACCTGTTCGACCCCGACCGGCGCTTCAACCCCGGCCGAACCGCGGAACCGCAATGACCGAATCAGCCGGACTCTTAGGGCTCGACCAGGCCGAACTCGACAGTTGTGTGGCTTGCGGACTGTGCCTTCCGCACTGCCCCACATACCGGGTGACCGGCGCCGACACCCACTCGCCGCGGGGGCGCATCGCGCTCATGCGGGTTGTGGATGAAGGCATCGCTCCGCTTTCCGATGAAATCGTTGAGTCCTTCGATTCGTGCATCCAATGCCGAGCTTGCGAGACCGCTTGTCCTGGCGATGTGCCTTTCGGGCATCTGCTGGAGGCCACCAAGGAGTTCGTCGAAACGACCCAGCGCAGAGCGCCGTGGTGGCTGAAGCTGGGCTTGCGGGGTTTGGCTCACCCAAGGCTCCTGCGTTTGGGTTCGAGCGGTCTCGCGGTTGCGCAACGGCTGCGGCTCGTCCCGTCGCGTCGCTTGGGTATCCCGCAGCGTCTACCGATCCGCCGCCGGGCGTTGCAAGCATCGGGCGACGAAGTGTGGCTGTTCACCGGGTGCGTAATGGACGCCTGGCAACGCGACATCCACGTCGCAACCCAAGAAGTGATCGAGGCGACTGGCAAGACGGTGCGCCCCACCGGTGACGCGGCCCCTTGCTGTGGGGCGCTACATACCCACGCTGGCCTCGGCGACGACGCCCGCAAGCTCGCTGCCCGAGTGATCTCAGCGCTCGACGGTGACAACGCGATTCTTGTGAACTCTGCTGGTTGCGGTGCGGCCTTGAAGGACTATGGCCGTCAGCTCGACAGCGACGAAGCTCGGGCCTTCTCGGCTCGGGTCTTCGACATTCACGAGTGGCTCGCTGCCCATATTGATGAGCTGACGGCGACCGGTGCAGAGTCGCAGATCGGCGGACGGGTGGCTGTTCAGGACCCATGTCATCTGCGTCATGTGCAGGGCTCGCATTTGGCTGTTCGCCGCGTCCTTGAACCGTTCGTCTCAGAGCTGGTAGAGCTTGACGATGAGGGAATGTGCTGCGGTGCTGGCGGTGCGTATTCGCTGGTCCACCGTCAGTTGGCGCTTGATGTTCGCGCCCGCAAGACCGAAGCCATCAACCGATCCGGTGCCGACCTGGTGGTGAGCGCCAACCCTGGATGTTCCATGCACCTCGCAGCCGCGGGCCTCACCGTCCGCCACCCCATAGAACTGATCGCCGAAGCTCTGCGAGCACGCTAGGCGTTGCTTTCCGCTCTTGTTCGCAAGCTCACAGGCCGCTAGGCGGTGCTTTCCGCCCGCTCTTGTTCGCAAGCTCACGGGCCGCTAGGCCTCGGGATCAACGACCGCGCGGGAGCCACCGCGGGCCCACAAAACCAAGCCGATGGCGACAGTGGTGTACAAAATGTTGCCGACAGCCATGGGTGTGACCGTGTCGTCGATCTGCCGATCAATCAAGCTGGCCAGAATCGAACCCCCACCGATTGTGATAACGCCGAACACGCCCGAGGCCGCGCCGGCGATTCGCTGCATCGGTTCCATGGCAATCGCGCTCGTAGTCGGAGTGAAGATCGTGGTGAAAGCGCCGAGCAAACCGGTGGCCGCGTACCAAACCCAAAACGACGGGACACCCTCGCTGGCTACAGACCAGAAGGTGAATACGGCAGAGATGACCAGTAGTCCAAGCAATGCCGTCATCGAGACGCCATCTGCGCCGTAGCGTCGGATGAACCGTTCGCTGGTCCAAACTGCGGCGGCGAAGAACAGGGCGGAACCCCCGAAAATGAGTGCGAAGTATTCGTCGAGACCGTAGATCTCGTCGATGATGGGAGCACTGCTTCCCAGGTAGACAAAAAACGCCCCGAACGTAAACATCGATGCCAGCGTGTAACCGATTGTCACTCGTGTCAGCAGCACGGCGCGTATACCGCGGCCGGTGGCACCAAGATCAATGGGACGGCGACTTGACCGCGGTAACGTCTCGCCGAACCGCACGGTCCAGAACACGACGAGCGCTGCTAGCGGCGCAGCAGAGAAGCAAACCAAGCGCCAGTCGCCGATCAGCAAGATTCCCTCACCGACCGCGGGTGTGATTGCGGGACCCAACAAGAAGACGGCCATCACGAAGGAAATAACCCGGGCCATCTGGTCCCCTGAATAGAGATCGCGGGCGATCGCCAACCTTGTGGCGCTCGGAGACGCTGCACCCAGTCCCCACACGAATCTCATCGTCAACAACCCGGTCATGTTTGGGGCAAGACCCGCTCCGAGCGCTCCCAATCCATACAGCCCCAATCCCACTACCAGAATCGAACGTCTGCCGAAACGGTCCGACAGCAGGCCCCACAACAACTGGCCGGCCGCCATCCCCAGCAAATACCAGGTAATGACCAGGGAGACTTCGCCTGATCCGGGCTTTAGTTCAAACTGCTCTCTGATCTCGTCAAAAGCTGGTAGCACCGAGTCAATGCCGAAAGTGAGGATGATGCTGAGGAAGGCGAGGAAGACGATGACCTGGCGTTCGCTGTGCACCGCGGTATGCCCCGAAGCCTCGGGGTCCGACAAGGTACGGGCCACCGACTAGTCCGCTTCGAGCCGCGTAGACAACTCCGCGACACGGGCGCGAAGCGCATGGAGTTCACCGCCGAACTCTTCAAGCGCGGCAACAATCTCCTCTTCGAAAGCGCCCCAGCCAAATTGCAACGCTGTGGCAATGGCGACCTCGGCCAGTAGTTCTTCGTCAGCTTTCGAGCGTCCGCTGGCTTGGGCTTGACCGGCGACGATTCGTGCGACGAGATCGGAGATCGGTGAACGAGACTCGTCGACTTCGAGTTTGGCGAAAGTGCGATAGCTCGTGGCCTCTTCGCTGGTATTGACGGGCAGGATGCCGCCTTCGTCCCAGCGTTTGGCCATCGTTTCGGTTGCTTCGATCACTGCTTGAGCGAAGATGTTGTCCTTAGTCCCGAAGTAGTAGTGAATCAACCCGTAGTTCACGCCCGCGTGCTGTGCTAGTTCACGTCCCGAGACTTGGCGCGGCGAACGCACGCTTGAAAGCGCCTTGGCCGCGTCTATGAGACTGCGACGGACCGCTTCGGGCCCCCGTACGATCGGTGATGGTTCAGTCATCTCTCCAGAAAAGCTTGTAGCTGGCTCAGCCGGAGATTTGGCTGACATCACGCACCGCACCCCGATCAGCCGAGGTGGTCATAGCGGCGTACGCCTTCAGAGCAGCCGAAACTGTGCGTTGACGCTCCAGTGGTCGCCATGCATCAGCACCCTTGGCCTCCATAGCGCGGCGTCGCGCTGCCAATTCGGAGTCGCTGATTCTGAGGTTTACAGTGCGGTTGGGGATGTCAATGTCGATCATGTCGCCCGTCTCGATGAGGGCGATAGCGCCTCCTTGGGCGCCTTCAGGGGAAGCGTGGCCAATTGAGAGACCCGATGTACCGCCCGAGAACCGGCCGTCGGTGACAAGTGCGCACTCCTTGCCCAAACCACGGCTCTTTATGTAGGACGTGGGGTAGAGCATCTCCTGCATCCCGGGTCCGCCCTTGGGTCCTTCGTATCTGACGATCACCACATCGCCGGCCTTCACTACGGATTCATCGAGGATCCCGGCACATGCGGAGTCTTGGCTTTCGAAAACTACAGCCGGGCCGCTGAACTTGAAGATCGACTCGTCAACCCCGGCGGTTTTCACGATGCAGCCGCGTTCGGCAATGTTGCCGAATAGTACCGCGAGCCCACCCTCATGGCTGTAGGGCTCGGCCACAGTGCGGATGCAGCCATCCTGGCGGTCGAGGTCGAGGGTCGGCCAGCGCTCTGCTTGGCTGAACGCCACCTGTGTGGGTATCCCGGCAGGACCCGCACGGAAAAACTCGACTACCTCGGCCGACGGGCTGCGCATCACATCCCACTGGTTGAGTGCCGTGCCCAGGGTCTCGCTATGGATCGTCGGCAAGCTCGTATCGATCAGCCCGCCGCGGTCTAGTTCGCCAAGAATCCCCATAATCCCACCGGCCCGATGCACATCTTCGACATGGTATTTGTCAGTGCTGGGCGCGACTTTGCAGATGTTGGGGGACTGGCGGCTGAGCCTGTCGATGTCGGCCATCGTGAAATCAATGCCGCCTTCCTGAGCCGCCGCAAGAATATGCAGCACGGTGTTGGTTGACCCACCCATGGCAATGTCGAGGATCATGGCGTTCTCGAAGGCTGTCTTTGAACAGATCGAGCGGGGCAGCACGGACTCGTCGTCCTTCTCGTAGCGGCGCTTTGCGATGTCGACGATGCGGCGGCCCGCCTCCAAAAAGAGTTCTTTGCGGTCGGCGTGGGTGGCCAAGACGGTGCCGTTGCCGGGCAGAGCGAGCCCCAGGGCCTCGGTCAGGCAGTTCATTGAGTTGGCAGTGAACATGCCGGAGCACGAACCACAGGTGGGGCAGGCTGAGCGCTCCATTTCGAGCAGGTCTTCGTCTGATACGGAGGGATCTCCCGCCTTTATCATCGGGTCGATCAGATCGAGCTTGACGCTTACCCCGGCGAGCTTGGTTTTGCCCGCCTCCATTGGTCCGCCGCTCACAAAGACGGTGGGAATGTTGAGTCTCATGGTGGCATTCAGCATTCCGGGGGTGATCTTGTCGCAGTTTCTGATGCAGACGAGGGCATCCGCGCAATGTGCGTTGACCATGTACTCGATCGAGTCGGCGATCAGATCCCGGCTTGGGAGGCTGTAGAGCATGCCGCCGTGGCCCATGGCAATGCCATCGTCGACGGCGATCGTGTTGAATTCTTTCGCTACGCCACCAGCTTCTTCGATCTCGCGTGCAACGAGTTGACCCAGGTCCTTCAGGTGGACATGACCGGGAACAAACTGGGTGAAGGAGTTTGAAATGGCGATGATTGGTTTGTCGAAATCGTCGTCTTTCATACCGGTGGCGCGCCACAGGGCTCGAGCCCCAGCCATGTTGCGTCCTTGGGTAGATGTGCGCGAGCGATAGTCAGCCATTCCGTGAGTCTACAAGGGTCGAGTTAGCCAAGCGGCCCAAAAATCGAGCAGATTTGTCATCGGCTAAGTACTGCAGGGTCCGCAGAACTCAAAGAACGGTTGGTTACAGTTCGTGCCATGATTCTTGCTCAAGTTGGTGGTACTGGATACAACATCCTGCTGTTCCTGCACATCGTGGCGATCTTTGTGGCGTTGTCGCCTACGTTCGTCTACCCGTTCCTGGCCCGTGACACGAACGGGGAGTACTCCGTTCGTAGAACGCTGTACACCGGGATTGCCAAACGCTCAATGCGAATCTACGGCAGTTCGCTGATTGTCGGTGGTCTGCTTGGTTTCGGTGTGGCGGGATTGTCCGACGAGGTACATCAACTGAGCGACGGGTGGTTGGTAGCTTCCGTCATTGCCTGGCTGGCGATGAACGGTGTTCTGCACGCCATGGTGATTCCCGCTGAAAAGGCGATAGTCGACGGCGATGAACCCAACACCAAAAAGGCCGAGACCGGCAGTTTGATCATTTCTGTGTTGTTCTTGCTGTCGCTCTACCTGATGATCTTCAAACCGGGCGTCTAGCCGCGAAGCGCAATGGCCGGCGCCGCGAGTGTGCTTGACATCGACGGCGTCGAGGTTCGCGTCACCAGCGGAGACAAAGTGTTCTTTCCCGAGCGAGGCGAGACAAAACTAGATCTCGTTGAGTACTACTTGGCACTGAAAGATCCTGTGATGCGGGCTATTGGAGGACGTCCGCTGATGATGGAGCGTTACCCGAACGGTGCTCGCGGTAAATCGTTCTTCCAGAAGCGTGTGCCCGCCGGAGCACCGGACTGGCTGCAAAGAACCGTCGTGAGCACACCTAACGGCACTACTTCCAATGCCCTGGTTGCCGCTGATCTGGCACACATCGTGTGGGGAGTCAACATGGGTTGTCTGGGTTTTCATGTGTGGCCCACCCGTGTCGACGAACCCGCCTACGCCGATGAGATGCGGATCGACCTCGACCCCTCGCCGGGCACGGATTTTGACGATGTCCGTGCAGCGGCCCTCGAAGTGAAGTCCGTGCTCGACGAACTGGGCATCGTTGCCTACCCCAAGACGTCTGGCAGTAAGGGCCTCCACATCTGGATTCGCCTGCAATCCCTTTGGGACGGCTACGGCGTACGATACGCGGCGGTCGCCTTGGCCCGAGAAATGCAACGGCGATGCCCAAAGCTGATCACTTGCGAGTGGTGGAAGGAACAAAGAGGGGAGCGGGTCTTTTTTGATTTCAACCAAAACGCTCCCCATAAGACGGTCTTTGGGGCCTACCAGGTTCGGCCCCGGGTCGGAGCGCAGGTATCCACGCCGATTACCTGGGACGAGGTATCCACCGTCGATCCAGAGAGCTTGACCATCGCCACGGTTCCTGCTCTTGTCGAGCAAAGAGGCGATCCTTGGGCGACCATCGACGATCAGCTTCAGTCGTTGGACACATTGCTGGGGTGGCACAAAAAGGATTGGGCTTCAGGACTAGTCGATGCCCCCTGGCCCCCCGTCTACCCCAAACAACCCAACGAAGGGCCTCGGGTTTCTCCGAGCCGCGCCAAAGCCGCGCCAAGCGAGCCGAGTAGCTGACCAAAGACTCAGGCGTCGAGGACCCGGTGGCGAGCGTCTTCGGGGCTTACCACAGGTTTTTCGGTCGACCAAGGAAAGTTGATCCATTGGTCGGTGCGCTTCCAGACATAGTCGCATTTGACCAATGAGTGCGACTTTTCATACAGCACAGCGGCTCGCACCTCAGCGACTCGTTCTTTGCAGAAGTCGTAGACGAGCTTCAGCGTGTGGCCGGTGTCGGCTACATCGTCGGCGATGAGCACCTTGACTTCTTCCATGTCGACGAGATCAACGTAGGGAGGAAGCACCACCGGGACCGGCAAGCGTTCGTCAACACCTGTGTAGTACTCGCAGTTCATGACATAGATGTTTTTGATCGAAAGTGCATATCCCAGCGAACTGGCGACAAAGAGACCGCCGCGGGCGATAGCCAGAATCATCTCGGGCCGGTAGCCGTCTTCAGCGACTGTGACCGCCAGTTCCCGGGCGCCACGCCCGTAGTTGGCCCAATCGAGAACCTCGACCCTCTGCTTAACCTGTTCGACAGATTCGTTGATCATCGAGACTCCACAGTAAGTTACCCCAGCAATAGGGACCCGTGCGCCCGCACACTATATGACCGAGACGGTCACCTGATGCCAACCCTCGGCGCCATCTGGGGCGACAGACTTTGGTCCTAGGGGCTGGATTTCATCCCCGCCGTCGACGGCCCGAACTTTAATCTTGTGCCGCCCTGACGTTGCGTTCCAGGTGGTGCGCCACTGAACCCAGTTTTCGTCGTTGCCGGGCACCGCCAGATCGCATTGCCACCAAGGGCCGTCATCGACAGAAACCTCAACCGCATGGATGCCTCGGGGCGGTGACCATGCCACACCCGCCAAGATAGTTTCGCCCTCTTGAACGGAGGAACCATGGCGGGGAACGTCAATACGAGACATTGTTTTCATGGGACCGAGCTTCGCCCAACCCTTGTCGATCCAATATCCGTCGAAGTCATCCCAGCGAGTCAGTTCAATTTCGGTGACCCATTTGACAGCCGAAACGTAGCCGTAGATGCCGGCGACTATGAGCCTGGCAGGGAAACCGTGCGAGATCGGTAGCGGTTCCCCATTCATGCCGATGGCCAACAGAGCGGTGCGCCCGTCATGCAGGCGATCAACCGGGAATCCAGCAGTCCAATCGTCGATCGATTTGCCCAAGAACTGGTCGGCACCGGGCTGCACTTGCGCCCGATCCAACAAGACGGTGAGAGGAACGCCGCGCCATATGGCGTTACCAACGAGCGGCCCGCCCACCGGGTTGGACACGCACGAAAGGGTTATTTCGTGATCATCCAATTCGGGCATCGCAAGCAACTCGTCCCAGGTAAGGGTGTAGGGGTTGTCGACCATGCCTTTGATTTCGAGCGACCAGTCTTCGGGGGCGAGATGAGGAGGCGAGAGAGCTGTATCGATCAGGTAAAACGAATCGTTGGGGGTGATATAGGACGAGATCCCGTCGATGTCGGTAATCGCCTCGGTTGTCACGGTTGCTTCGCCAGCGGCAGGGGCGGTCGTAGCCGGGGGAGTGGTTGTGGTGGTTGTGATGTCGCTGAACGTGATGTTTTCGCGTGCGGTTTCCGCCGCTGATTTGGGGGTTATCCCTCGAGAGAGCACAAACCCGCCGACCGCGACCGCGCCGGCACCAGCGGACCAACCCAAGAACGCTCGGCGACTCGCGGGGGGATTGAGGGGATCTGCGGTAGGCCCCGCTGATTGTCGGTCTTTAACGGGACCTCTGAGGCGGTTCAACAAAAAGAGGAGAGTGGCGATACCCAGACCGGCTGCCACGAGCGACCAGAACCAACTTTGCAACGCCGGCGAACTCGGATTTCGTGCCGTAGTGAAGCCTCCCAACAGTCCGAATGCCGCGAAACCCATGATCCCGATCCTGCGGGAGATACGAAATGAGGCGTTTCCCAGAGCGGCGGCCGCTAGCAAGGCAACGATGGTGATACCAGGCAACAGCGATGCTTTTCCAGATGAACCGAGATTCTCGATGCTTTCCTCGGCAGCCCACCCGGGCGTGATGTCGAGAACCCACTCGCCCATGCCCAGAACGAGTCCCGGGATTGTTTCGCTCAGTGCCTCGACGAGTTGCCCGAACATCAGAGCGACTCCACCGGCGGCGGCACCTGCTAGCGCTCCTTGCCACCAGAGTTGACCGAATGCGCTGCTCTGTGGGGCTTTGGGGCTGCTGTCGTTTGTTGGGTCGACCGCGGTCGAATTGTCGTCGGTCTTGTCGTCGTCGTGCTGCGAGGTGTTCACAGGAGTCCTCCGTCGGCGTGCATGCTTTAGTTCTAACTCCCGAAGTCGTCGAATAGTTCCCAAATCGGGTCGCTTATTTTCAGATGCTGCCAAGAGTTTCGCGTTGTTGTGGATGTTGACGCTCGTCGCGGCGAGAATACCTGAACCTTGACGAACGAACTCGGCCCCTGGGGGCTCTCTGCGCGAGCGTCCGCAGGCGTGGGAAGCGGCACCGCAACCTTGGGGCGCGTGGTCCGTGTAGATCGCGGCGAGTGTGATGTGGTGACTGAAGCGGGAATCGTCCGAGTTCTCTCAGATTCGATTCGTGCTCAAGATGAAACCGCACCTGTAACCGGCGATTGGGTGGAGATCGAAGAGCCGGAGGGACTCGGCGCGGTGATCAGCGCAATTCTCGAACGTTCGACGAGTGTGAGCCGACGAGATCCCGCGCAACGTGACCTTGAACAGATTTTGGCCACCAACGTTGAGTTGGTGGGTGTGGTTCATGGACTTGATCGTTCACTTCCTCCTGGTCGTCTTGAACGATTGCTGGTTGTTGCCATCAACAGTGGCGCAGCACCGCTGGTGATTTTGAGCAAGGCTGACACCGCAGCGGCCGGTGACGAATGCGAGCAGATCGTTCGTTCTGTATGCCGCGATATCCCAGTTGTAACAACCAGCATCGTCGACGGAACCGGACTCAACGAACTCATGGGTCACGTTGGCGCGGGGCGCACGTTGGCGCTGATTGGTGCCAGCGGCGTTGGCAAGTCGGCGCTGGTGAATGCCTTGGCAGGAGAAGAACGCCTTGAGGTTGGTTCTGTGCGCAACGTTGATGCCAAGGGTCGGCACACCACGACCGCACGAGAACTTGTATTGCTGCCCAACGAGGCTGGTCTTGTGCTCGACACCCCTGGTATCCGTTCTGTGGGACTCTGGGAGGCCGAGCACGCTCTAGATCTCGTTTTCGGCGATCTTGAGGAGTTGTCCGGTGGCTGTCGGTTCCATGACTGTGTTCACGGGTCTGAGCCCGGTTGCGCTATTTCTGCTGCGGTAACCGACGGCACGCTGGATGCCAAGCGGGTTGAGCGTTATGTCGCTCTCGTTGCCGAGTTGGCACTACAGCGCCAACGAGAACAACATCGTTCCTATCGTCCGCGCCGATAACCCCCGGCGGTGCTCCCAGAGTCGCCGAGTGGCTTCAGTTGTTGATGTCGTGAGTCCTTCGTTCGAATTCGGTGAGTGCTCGGCGGTCGACTTTGTCACTGGCGTTTCGAGGCAGTTGAGCGATGACCCGGATGTCTTCGGGGAGTTTGTAGGACGCGAGTTCAACAGAACCAAAGTCGCGCAAGTCCTCCAGGGTGGGCGGCTCAAGGGAGTCGGACACCACGACCACTGCCACGCCGATTTCCCCCATCACCTCGTCGGGCCTACCAACCACCGCGATCTCGGCGATGGCCGGGTGGTTGCCGAGGACCGACTCCACTTCCATCGGACAGACGTTGTATCCGCCGCGAATGAACATCTCCTTAACCCGTCCAGCAAGCCGGCAACAACCAGCGGAATCCACACGAGCCAGATCCCCGGTCCGAAGCCAGCCATCGACTAGGGCCTCTGCGGTCGCTTCGGGGTCGTTCCAGTAGCCCGACATTATGCAAGCTGAGCGCAACCACAGTTCGCCGATCTCCCCGCGGATGACGGGTTCTCCGGCTTCGTTGCGTATGGCCGCCTCGACGCCGGGGCGGGGTCGCCCGATGGTGTTGAGCGCTTCTTCGTCGTCGGCATCGAGGTCGGTGCCAAGTCCGATCCCGCCGCTTTCAGTCGACGAGTAGCGGATCGAATAGGGCGCGTCGAATCTTTTTCGGGCATCGCGCACCAGTGCCGGTGGAGAGGCGGCGCCACCGACAACGATGGCTTGCACCGCGGAGAAATCGAGTTCGTTGATCGATGGGTGTGCCAGCATGAGCGCTATCTGAGGTGCGACGCCGGTCACTGCCGGCATGCGGTGTTCGGCGATGAGGCCTAGCACGGGTCCGGCCGACCAGCGTTCCAGCAGATGGGTGGTTCTGCCGCTGGCCAACAGCCACGGCAGTTTGGTCATGAAACCGATGTGTGCGAATTGGGTGGAGCTGATGCCGTGCCCGCCACCGCCCCAGGCACCCCCGGTATCGAGTTCGACGATCTGTTCCAGTTGGCGGTTGGCGTACCAGGCACCTTTCGGTAGGCCTGTGGAACCGCTGGTGAAGCACACGCACACAGCTCGGTCCAGATCTTCGGTTAGAGGCGCAACGGGGTGAGCTTCGGCGATCCTGAACTCGGCTGCCACGGTTTCGGCGCTTGTGCCGGGAGTGAGATTTTCGCAGGTGAAGCGCTTGGCGTCGACAGTGCCCGACAGTTCGTTGCCGACAATGGCCAGCTTCGGGTTGAGGACTTCAAGGCACGCGTTGATCTCCCGGGCGGTGAGCTTCGGGTTGATGCCGGAGGTGACTGCACCTAAGCGGGCGAGAGCTAGGAACAGAACCACATAGTCGATCGTGGATTCGAGCACGAGGGCCACTGCGTCTTTGTCGCCGATGTCTCGTGCTGCGAGTCCGGCAGCGGCTTCGTCGGCAGCCTGATCGAGTTCCGCATAGGTGATCCCCCAACCCTGTTGCGTGCGGTAAGCCGCAGTGTCGGCGAAGTCCACAGCCACCCGACGTGCAATCCTAGTAAGCACCCCAGAAGCGTAGACCCGTCGACGACAGCACCGGCAGCGGAGAGACGATGCCCATCGAAATTGAATATTACGGAAACGCCACCGGCGGTGAGACCCACACGGTGACGCTCAGCTGCGGGGCGTTGAAGGCCGTGTTCTGCGACTACGGGGCGCGACTATTGGAGCTCTGGATGCCGGACCGCAACGGGGATCTCGCTGATGTCGTGCTGGCCAACGGCAACATCGAGGCCCTCGAAGCTGGCAACACATATTTTGGGGCGACCTGTGGCCGTTTCGCGAACCGGATCAGAGGCGGCCGGTTCACGCTCGACGGTCAGCGCTATCAGGTTGGTTTGAACAACGGTCCGAACCATCTTCACGGCGGCCCGGTCGGATTCGACAAGCACGTTTGGCGCATCGAAGTCGACGAAACCAACAACGCAGTCCGATTTTCGATGGTTTCGCCGGACGGCGACCGGGCTATCCCGGTGAAGTCACGGCCAGCGTTGAGTACACGCTCGGGCCAGACTCGTTGGGCATCGCCATGACCGCTGAAACGACCGCGCCCACCTTGGTCAATCTGGTGAACCACGCTTACTGGAATTTGGCGGGTCACAATACGGGCCGTGTACTCGACCAGCACGTTCAGATAGCGGCGGACTTCTATACCCCTGCAGATGTCGAACTTATCGCTACAGGTGAAGTCAGTCCGGTTGCAGGCACCCCTTACGATTTCCGTGTGCTTCGTCGCGTCGGTGACGCGATCCAAGCACTCGAACAAACCGCTGGTCGTGAAGGCGCTGAATATGGTCTTGACCGCAACTGGGTGCTGCGCGGCGAACCCGAAACGATGCGCCACGCCGCAACCGCAGTCGACGAGTTCTCGGGTCGACGGCTCGACGTGTCGACGACCGCGCCGGGCGTGCATTTCTACACCGCTGGTGGTCTCAGCGATGCTGATGTCGGCAAAGGCAACGCCGAATACTGCCGGTTCGCGGGCTACTGCTTTGAGACGCAGTACTTCCCGGATTCACCGAACCAGCCGCATTTTCCATCAGCCCGGCTTGATCCAGGGGAGGTCTACGATCACCGAATGAAGATCGAGTTCTCAATCGGTTAGCTGTCAGGGCGCTGTGGGGGCGGTACTGTGCGAGGCCGATGCCGGTGATTGATGTAAACCGTGTGCCGGTGGCTTGGCGCGAAGCGGGCCAAGGTGAGGTGCTGCTGTTCCTCCATGGGTTGGGACTGACCCGTACCAGTTGGGATTCGCAGTTGCGCGATCTGTCGGACCGGTGGCGTTGTGTCGCTTGGGACATGCCGGGTTATGGAATGTCATCACCGGTCGAGTCGTTGACTTTTGGCGCGATTGCCGATGCTGCGGCGAGTTTGCTTGATGTGCTCGAAGTGGAGCGGGCACATGTCTGTGGGTTGTCGTTTGGTGGTCAACAGGCTTTGCATTTCACGCTCGGCCATCCTGATCGGGTTGCGAGTTTGATCTTGGCCGATACCAGCGCGGCGTTCGGCGCTGACGGCACCGATCCCGACGCATGGCTCGAAGCTCGCCTCGCCCCCCTGGAGGCAGGGTTGACTCCGGCAGATTTCGCGCAGGAGGTTCTGTGTTCGGTAGCGGGTCCAGAGTTTGGCGGCGACTCGTTGGCGGCGGCTGTCGCGTCGTTTTCGCGGATCACGTCGGCCGGTTTGCGAGCAGCTTGCGAATGCCTTTCCACCCATGATGTGAGCGGCCGTCTCGGCGAGATCACGGCGCCTACTTTGGTGATCGTCGGGGAACTCGATGAGGAAACCCCGCTGGCTTACAGCAGGTTCCTGGCCGACCATATTTCTGGTGCTGAGCTGGTGGTGATCGACGGGGTTGGCCATCTCAGTCCGTGCGAGGCTCCCGAGGCTTTCAATGCTGCTGTTCGGCGTTTTCTCGTTGACGCCGGTACCGTGCGGCCATGATTGCAGGGCCACGAACCCGCAACACCGGCATCCATACCGCGGCGCGCGCCGAACTTGTGGAGATGATCGCCGAGTTGGGTCCTACCTTTGCGGCACGCGCAGTTGAATACGACCGTAAAGCGCTTTTTCCGACCGAGAACTGGGCTGATCTCAAAGCCGCGGGCCTGCTTGGCATTTGTATCCCAACCTCTGCAGGTGGGTTGGGGGGTGACTTTGTGGGGTATGCACTGGCTGCGGAGGAACTGGGACGTCATTGTGCAGCTACCGCGCTGACTTTCAATATGCATGTTGCCACCACACTGTTGGTCGGGCAGATCGGCGACGACATGGACCTCGCCGCCGCTGAGCGGTCGGCGCTGCAGAAACGCAGGGCGAAACTGCGTCGGGGCATTGTGGAAGACGGCATGATTCACAGTCAGCCGTTTTCAGAGGGAATTTCGGTGGGTGCGACCGAAGGGTTTGCCACCCGGGCGGTTCCTGTCGATGGGGGATACCGGGTGACCGGTCGAAAGATATTTGCGTCGTTGAGTGGCGCGGCGGACATTCACAATGTTGTGTGCACGGTTGAGGGTGATTCCAGGGTGCGGCTTCTTGGAGTTCCCGCTGATGCTCATGGGGTTACGCTTGAGGGCGACTGGGATTCGCTTGGTATGAGGGCGACCGATTCTCGAACCTTGGTCTTGACTGAGGTGTTCGTCCCCCTCGAACACGAGTGGATCCCGCCGGGAATGTTCGACCAGGCGGCGCTTCGATGGCCGTACTTCTACATGACGTTGTCGTTTGCTTACCTCGGTTTGATGCGAGCGATTCTCGATGCAACTGCTGAGTATCTGATCGGTGCAGACGGCCCGACCGAACGCCGTGACCATCCTCTGAAGCAGCAGGGCTGGGCCGCGATGAATCTGAAGTACGACGAGGCTCAGTCGTTGTGCTACCGGGTGCTGGGCGAGGTTGGTGTGGATCCTTCAGCAGATGCTGTTCGACGGGCTTGGAGTTCGGTGGTGTCGACGATGGAAGGCGCCCCAGTTTTGGCCTCAACCGCTATCCGCATCTGTGGCGGTCGTTCGATGTTGCGGCCGTCTCGGCTGGAGCAGTACTACCGTGACTCCCGCTGTGGTGCGGCGATGCTGCCCTGGACTGTGGAGGTATGCCTGGAGCGTCTCGGTCGTAGCGGTTTGTACCCCGAGGCGGCAACGTGAATACGCAATGGCGTTGGGTTGAGCGCTACGCCCAACAGTTCAACGCTTGTGAAGTGAAACGAGGCGATGTGGCGGTGGTTTTGACCGAGACCACAAGCAACCCGGTGGTGGCCTCGACTGCCCGTCTAGCACTCGAAACACTCGGTGCAGCCGTGATCGACGTGGTGCTGACCACACCGCCTAACCCGGGTCCGGTGCCGATCCGCTCCACAGGGGCGTCACAGGCGTTGCAGAACAACCGGTCGGCTATCGCCGCGTTGAGCGCCGCTGATTTCGTCGCCGATTGCACGGTCGAGGGTTTACTGCACGCACCAGAGCTGGCTGAGATTCTTGCGGGTGGCGTTCGGGTGTTGATGATTTCTAATGAGCACCCAGAAAACGTTGAACGATGGCCGCACGATCCGACACTGGCTCAGCGTGTCAATACTGGCGTGGAACGTCTGAAAGCTGCCGAGGTGATGAGGGTCACGTCGGCGGTGGGCACTGATTTGACGGTGCGGCTCGCCGGGGCGTTTGTCGCGGGTTCGTTTGGTTGGTGCACCGAGGAGGGTTCGATCGCTCATTGGCCCGGCGGGCTCGTTTTGTGTTTCCCGGCAGCCCACAGTGTTGACGGCACAATCGTTTTGGCTCCCGGCGACGTGAATCTGACGTTCAAACAGTATCTGCGCGACCCGATCGAATTGACCGTCCACGACGACTACGTCACTGAGATTGAGGGTTCAGGTGTGGACGCTGAGTTGTTCCGGTCGTATGTGTCGTCGTTTGACGAACCCGAAGCGTATGCGGTCAGCCATGTCGGCTGGGGCATGAACACCGCAGCGCGTTGGGATGCGATGGCGATGTGGGACAAAGCCGATTTCAACGGCACCGAACTGCGGGCTTTCGCCGGCAACTTCCTCTACTCGACCGGCGCCAACGAAGTGGCAGGCAGGTTCTGCCGCGGGCATTTCGACCTGCCAATGAGATCATGCACCGTCACGTTGGACGGCGAAGCTGTGGTCGTTGACGGTGAGTTGTCACCCGAGCTTCGTAGCCGCTAGTGGTAGTTCAGGTATTGGGAGATTTCCCACTCAGATACCTGGTCTGAGGGTTCTGGGCTCCCGCCTGCGGCGATGTAGCGGTCCCATTCGTTACCTTTGTTGAATAGGAAGTTGGCACACAAGTCCGCTCCGACCGCCGCAATGAGAGCGGAATCAGCGGAGAGGTCGGCGAGCGCATCGCCGAGATTGTCAGCGCTGGATACGTCGGTGTTGATCTCCTCGAAACCGTCGGTGGTCAGCGGCTCGGGGCACGCCAGTTCCTCGGTTACTCCAAGCCGCGCCGCTTGCAGAACTGTGGCCGCGGCAAGGTGAATGTTGGCGCTTCCGTCGGCAAGGCGACTCTCGATCCTGGTGGCCGCCCCGCGAGCGTCGGGGACTCTGTTGCAGGCGAAACGATGCTCGTAACCCCAGTTTGCCCAGTACCCGGCGAACTCTCCTGGTCGAAGGCGTCGGTAGGCGTTGACCGTTGGCGCGCACAACGCAGTCATGGCTTTGTGGTGCATACACAACCCGGCCAGCGAGCTTCGCGCCAAAGCTGACAACCCGTCCGAGGCGTTGACGTCGATGAAAGCGTTGTGACCGTCGGGACCGTTGAGAGAAAAATTCACATGTACGCCCGAGGCGCTCATGTTGTTGAAGGGCTTGCCCATGAAGGTGAGGTCTTGGCCCCGCTTGAGGGCGATCTCGCGTGCCATGACACGAAACAGGAATGCATCATCGGCTGCGGCGAGGGCCTCATCGTGTTGCAGTGTCAATTCGAATTGGGACTCGTCGAACTCGGCGTTGACCGACTCAAGTTTCAATCCGGATGCGGCGGATACCCACATGATCTCGTCGATGATTCCGGTCGGGTCTGCGGTTGCTCCTGTGCCGTAGACGTAAGACCGTGGCGCCGGCTGCAGTCGCCAACCTCCGGTGTTGTCGGGTTCGAGCACATATGCCTCAAGTTCGAACCCGATTCGGGGCGTGTACCCCAGATCCTGCCAATCAGCGATTGCCTTTTGTAAAGCGAAACGTGCTGCGAACGGGTAGGGCTCACCTTCGAACTCGAGATGTCCGACGGCGACTGAGGTGCGGTCGTCTTCCCATCCGGGTCTCAGGGTTTGGGGATCGAAGTTGCTTTGCACGTCTTTGAGTCCTTCAAGCATGTAGGACCCGGGCGCGGGACTCACGCTTCGGTCGTAGCCCAAGCCAAACACCGATGCGCAGTGACCGGTACCGCGACCTGCGATATCGGCTGGCAAGTATTTTCCACGGGCGATCCCGAGATGATCCGGCCACATCACCCTGATGCGCTCGTATTCGCCCATCTGATCTCCTAACAATCGGCCTCTACAGGATAAGAGGCAACTGTTCGGAGCGGGACCCGAATTCGGGGAAGGCGTAGGGCATGGTTACGCTCGCGGGTCATGGATGCTTGGAACGATCCCGCGCTCGACGCTTTCGCTGACGAAGTCCGCACTTGGATTGAAGAGCACTGCGTTGGCGAGTTTGCTGCATACCGGGGCCGGGGTTGGACCGGCCAAGAGGATGTACCCGTTGAGGTTCAGTGGTCTTGGGAGAAGGAGTTGGCATCTGGTGGTTGGCTGGGGATCGACTTCCCCGCTTGGATCGGCGGACGGGGCTGTTCACTGGCGGAGCAGGTGGTTTTTCATCGGACTTATGTTGAGTCGCGCGCGCCTGGGCGTTTGCCCAACATGGGCCTGACTTTGTTGGGTCCGACGTTGATGTCGTTTGGCAGCGAGTCTCAGCAGCGCCGTTTCGTGCCCCGTATCCTCACGGCGCAGGATTACTGGTGCCAGGGATATTCGGAGCCGGATGCGGGTTCTGATTTGGCCAATGTCAAGACCCGGGCTGAGCTTGTTGACGGGCGTTGGATCATCAACGGTCAGAAAGTCTGGACTTCGCTGGCGCAGTATGCCCAATGGATTTTTTTGGTGGCCCGCACTGGAGCAGGTTCGCAACGCCATGCGGGGCTGAGTTACCTGTTGGTACCGATGGACCAGCCCGGTATTGAGATTCGTCCGATTGTGCAGATCACCGGCGGTTCGGAGTTCAACGAAACGTTCTTCGCTGACGCTCACACCGAGGAGTCTTTGGTTGTGGGCGGTGTTGGCAACGGTTGGAAGGTGGCGATGGGGACTTTGGGCTTCGAGCGAGGTGCCTCAACGCTTGGGCAGCAAGTAAGTTACCGCCAAGAGTTCGATGATCTTGTTGCTCTGGCTAAAGACAATGGACGGTTAGCTGATCCGGTTGTGCGTCAGGAACTGACCCGCAGCTTCGTCGAGTTGGAGATTCTGCGTTTCAACCAGTTGCGCATGCTCACCGCTATGACGAGCGACGGGGTGCCGGGCCCCGAAATGTCGATCGGCAAGCTGTATTGGGCGTCGTGGCATCGTCGTATGGGCGAGTTGGCGATGCTGGTCCGTGGGGCAAGTGCCATGGTCGGGTCGTCCGACGCGCACAACGGCCATCCGAGTTTCGGCGATTATGAGCTTCCCGATTATGAGATCGACCGTGAGCAGCGCACCTTTCTGTACAGCCGTGCGCACACCATCTATGGCGGCTCCAATCAAATTCAACGCAACGTGATCGGTGAACGGGTGCTCGGGCTGCCGCGCGAGCCCCGCTGAGCAACAAAGTTGGAGTTCAGTGTCACTCGGTGCCGCTATGCTCTGGGTTGACTTGTAGGACTGACAGACCGGCCAGGTTGGCAGTCCCAGCAGTCCGAACAAACCGAGCAGAAGGAGTGGCTATGGGCAGGATTCGCAACACGTTTGAACTGGGAAAACTCTCGTGGGGGGTGCTTAAGAAGGACCGCGAGTTGTTGGCGATTCCGGTTTTGTCGTTTCTCGTCTCCGCAGCGTTGTTGATTCCGCTCGTATTCGTTGCGTTCGCAACGGCAAGCACCGAATCGGGAGGTGCTGATGAAGCTTCAGCGAACCCGGCGATGGTGTTGATAGCGGTCGTCGCGACCTTGGGTTTGAGCGTGATCAGCGTGTTCTTCAACGGCGCTCTGGTCGCGGGGGCCCATGAACGGCTCGCAGGCGGCGACCCGACGGTTGGTTCGGCGATCCGCAAAGCGTTCAGCCGGATCGGAGGCTTGGTGCCTTGGGCGATCATGACCGCCACTGTCGGGATGATCCTGCGTGCATTGCGCGACAGAGCGGGTTGGCTCGGTCGAGTCGTGATCAGCATGATCGGCATGGCTTGGGAGGTTGCGACCTTCTTGGTTGTCCCAGCGATCGTGATTGACGACAAAGGAGCTTGGGACGGGTTGAAGACCTCGGGTTCGTTGCTGAAATCAACCTGGGGTGAGAACCTGGCAGCACGAGTCGGGTTCGGGATCCTCGGTTTTGTGGCCGTGCTACCAGCGGTTCTATTGATGGCCGTGCTCGGTTCGCTCGGTGGTGTCGGCCTCATTGCGGGCATCGTGATCGGGGTCGTCTGGATCACGGTGGTGGTGGTAGTGATGACCGCGTTGAACGCAGTGTTCCAAGCTGCGCTCTACCTCTACGCAACGTCGGGGATGGCCCCGAGTGGCTTCGAAGGCTCCAGCCTCGGCGAGAGCTTCAGGCGTCGCTAGTGGTCGCTAACTCGCTGATACCCGCTAGCTGATGGCAGAGTCCTCCTCGGACTCCTGGATCGAATCGATCAGACCCCATTCGAGCGCGGTATTTGCGTTGATCGTGCTGTCTTGAAGCAGCCATGCCAGGGTGCGGTGCCGTCCGATCCGGGCCGGAATACTGACGGTTCCGCCCACCCCGGGCATCAGGCCCATACGGGTCTCGGGTAGCCGGAACCAGGTGTCGGGGTGTGCCACAACCCGGCGGCAGAAAGCCATCATCTCCACACCGGCACCGACACACGGTCCATGCACTTGAGCTGTGACACGGTCGGCGACTCGGTGTAGATGTGCCGCGATGTTGGCGCTGGAGCGCAGCATGTGCGCGGTCGCCGGGTCGGCGACGGTGCCGAACTCGGCGGGGTCGCCACCCGCACAGAACGCGGGTCCCTCTCCCATCAGGCGGATTGGGCGGGTCGGTCCGTAGGCGAGCGCGGCGAAAGTATCGGTCAGTTCGTCGCGCATTCGTGCGTCGATGAGGTTGCGTAGCCGCGGCCGGTCAAGGATCACATCCACCCGGTCAGCGTGTTCACGAGTCCGTATCCGTGGGCTGTCATCGTTGCGCACCCGACGCCCTTGCGCCGCGAGCCAGGAAGCGAACTCGGACCCTGACTGCAGGGTTGCGTAAGCGAGCGATTCGACCAGCAACCCTTCGCCGACGGTTCGACTATCGCCCTCTCGGAGAATTTGTGCGGTGGTCACAGCGGCCGTAGGCGCAGCGAGGACCCCCGAGATGATCGAATGTGGATCTGTTGTGCGGATGTCCCACGCGAAGTCAGCGGAACTACCCACTCCGATAGCAACGACTGGAAGCCGAGCCAGACGGTTTGCGATTTCGGCTCCGTGATGGTCGCCGAGTTCGACCGCTACGACCGGTATGTCAACGGCGGCACCGATCATGCGGTCGATGCCTGGTGACGCCACCGCGGCCTGGGCTTGCTCCCACGACCATTCAGCGGCGTCCATCAATACCTCAGCAGTCCGGCTCGCCGAGATACCCGTGATGCTCGCGCAACACCCTGCGCAAGAGTTTTCCGGTGTCGCTGTAGGGGAGTTCGTCGACCACTACCACATGCTCGGGAACCCGACTCGATCGCAGGCGCTCGCGCACCAGATCTTGGATCTCGCTTTCACTGACGGTGCCATCGTTGATCACGCGGCCAGTCGTGCCGTCGGCGGGTGAGGTGGTTGCTTGGTCGTGAAGAACGATGATGGCCACCACCTTTTCACCCCATTGTTGGTCGGGCACGCCGATTGCGGCTGCGTCCTTGACACCGGGGTGGGTCAGCAGCACATCTTCGATTTCTCCTGGCGACAGATTCTCTCCGCCGCGGATAATGACGTCGTCGTTGCGACCCTGGACGAAGAGGTAGTCAGCTTTGTCTATGAAGCCTCCGTCGCGGGTGGGGAACCAGCCGTCGACGAGCAGCGAACCTGCTTCGAGATATTCGCCCGACACCTGTTCACCGCGTACAAAGATTTCACCGGGTTCGCCAGCAGGTAGTTCCGCACCAACGTCATCGCGGATTGAGAGTTCCACACCGGAGAGTGCGCGCCCGACCGAGCCGAGGCGTCGTTGCTCGGTGGGATCCTCGCTGTACTGGGCCACCCGATGGTCGTCGGGGCCCAATAGGGCGATGGTGGAACTAGTTTCAGTGAGGCCGTAGGCATTGACGAATGAGGTGATTGGAAACAACTCCAATGCTCGGGTAATCACCGGTAGCGCCATTCTGCCTCCACCATACGACAGGGTTCGGACCCCTAGCAGGGGTTCGCCGCCACGGGCGTCGAGGGCTTCGACGATGCGGGCCAACATGGTGGGCACGACCATGGCGTGGGTAGCACCCTCGCGTTCCACAGTGTCGATCCAATCATCAGGATCGAACTTCGGGAGTTGCACGATTCGGCGTCCGGCATACACCGACGAGAGCATGGCGGAAACGGCCGCCACATGGTAGGGAGGCACGCTAACGATGGTTGCTTCATCAGCGCCTGCACCCATGAACTCAACCGAACCCAAGATGTAGGAGACCAGGTGCTTGTGGCGCAACACAGCGGATTTCGGAGCACCGGTTGTGCCACTCGTGAAGAGAATCACTGCAATATCTTCAGGGTCCATCGACCAGTCGGGTGCCGCGCACGGCGCTGCTCCGTTGGCAGGATCTTCGAGAAACTGCTGACGAGTTAGCGTTTGAAGACCTTCCACCCCCGATAGTCGGACAGACCCGGCCTCATCTGTGATTGCCACCCCGGGGGCGCTGCGCTGAGCCAACGAGTAAAGGTCGTCGTCGGGCAGCCGATAGTTGAGAGGCGCATAAGGCATGCCTGCCCATGCCGCGCCGAACAGAGAAATCGGCACTGCCGGACTCGACTCGTCGCACAACACAACCGTGTCACCGTCGGTTGCCCGGAATTGGGCTGCCGCCATCGCAGCCTGCTCATACAGCTGCCGGTACGTGATCCCGTTTTCTAACGAGCCGACTGCGACCCGATCACCGAGTCCTTCCGCCGCCATCTCAAGCAGCATCATCAGGTTCATGGTGGGGCCCGGCCGAATCAGTCTGAGGCAGGCAGGGTTTTCGCCTCAGCGACGCTCAAAGCGGCCCCATCAATGGCCATGGAGCCTGCTCCGCCTTTGGTGGCTAGCAATTCAACGGTGCCTTCTGGGTTTCTGTAGCGCTTACCGAGCAGGGTGCCTTCGGCTGCATTCGGTGCAGGCTCGCCGGTGATTTCGCTGGCTCCCGCTGCAACCATGGCGGCGCCACCACAGGCCAACTCGACCTGACCATCGCCTTTCACCACGATTACTTGCGTGGTGCAAACCGTGCTCTGGAAGCGGGCACCGGGCTTTAGTTCGACCATCGTCTGTTACTCCTGGGCGTTGGTTGGTGCTCCATTGTGCCGCGAAGCCCGGCTGAGACCAAAGCAGCCCTGGTGTTTGCCGCGGTTTTGGCCAACCAGAGTGGCTATCGTCGGGCGTCATGAGGCGACGGGAGTGCGATCTCGTGGCGTGGGCGTCAAGTGGTGCCATGTGGTTGACGGGCCAGCGGGACGGTCCGCCGTCGGCCGCTCCAGCTCGGGTGGCTGAAGCTCTGGTCGCGGCAGCCGACGATCTGGCACAACAGACCGCCCGTTGGGGCCAAACCGTGGTTGTCGACGGACCCGCCTTGATGGGCGAACGTGCCGCGCTCACCGGTATGAGCCGCAACGGCGATACGTCGGTCGGAGGGTCGGCTCTCTTCGTGCAAGCAGCGGACGGCTGGATCGTGGCGAACCTCGCTCGGACCGAAGATGTGGAGTCACTTCCGGCGCTTGTGGGCCAATCGTTGAGCGCCGCTGACTGGCCTATGATTGCCGCTGGTATCGGTCAGCTTCCCAGCGCTGAGATTGTTGATAAGGCAACGCTGCTAGGGATCCCGATAGCGGTTCCGTCTAGTTATCCGATACCTGCCTCATCACCTAGTCGGGAACTTCATCGTGGTGGCCCGCGCCGGGTGGTTGAGCGGCCTTTGGTTGTGGACCTCACATCTTTGTGGGCCGGTCCGTTGGTCGGCGGGCTGCTCGCCGAGGCTGGTGCTCGGGTTGTGAAAGTGGAAGGCACGGGCCGTCCCGACGGGGCTCGCAGAGGGACCCCTGAGTTCTTTGATCTGCTCAACCACGCCAAAGAATGCGTCGAAATCGACTTCACGAATGCCGACGACCAAGCGTTTCTGCGCCGTTTGCTGGCCGCTGCCGACCTCGTTTTGGAGGGCTCTCGACCTCGGGTGATGGATCAACTGGGGGTCGATCCCTGCGCACTGGCTGATACGGGTGTTGCCTGGTTGTCGATCAGTGCATATGGCCGGACCGGTGCTGCGGGTCTACGCGTTGGTTTTGGTGACGACACGGCAGTAGCGGGAGGTCTTTGGTTGCCCGGCGACCCTCCCGGCTTTGTCGCTGACGCAGTAGCTGATCCGATCACGGGTTTGGCAGCAGCCGCTTTGGGGGCGCGGTTGTTGGCTTCAAAGCATGCGGCGGTTGTGGAGGTGCCTCTTGCCCGAGCCGCAGCCTGGGCTGGGACCTTTGCGACATCAGATTCTGTCGATACGCGCCTGCACAATGATGGTGATCGGTGGCTGGTGGAAGTCGCCGACGAATGGCTACCGGTCTTGCCGCCACGACACCGCGCGTTGCCATCACCGGCGCAACCGGTGGGTAGTCACAGCGCTTCGCTCAGAGCGGAGTTCGGAGCAACCCACGCATGAGGTAGGCCGAGAGTTCGTGTGCGTCGGGGGAGTTGCTAGGGTCACTTTCGATGGGCGAGAGCCACGATTGGGGTGAAACCCTTGACGATTTAGAGGCACGCCGGGCAACAGCATTCGCTATGGGAGGCGCCGACAAGTTGGCTGCCCGTGCTGCGTCGGGGCGCCTAGCTGCCCGTAGCCGGGTTGCGGGGCTGCTTGACGATGGCTCGTTTACTGAGATCGGTACTTTGGCAGGTGGGTCCGCTCCGGCTGATGCTCTGGTCGCTGGTGTGGGAAAAATCGATGGTCGCCCCGTGGCGGTTGGCGCTGAAGATTTCACGACTATGGGCGGTTCGATCGGTGCGGCCGCTTCACGCAAACGCTGGCGTATCGCCGATATCGCCCGCCGTGAACGTATCCCGTTAGTGATGTTGCTTGAGGGAGCCGGCCATCGGCCGCCGAGACCAGGGGACCCCTCCGCGGGAGGCCCGGGTGATCTCCAAGCTCAAGGTCGGCTCTCTGGCTACGTGCCGATGGTGTGCGCGGTGATGGGTTCATCGGCTGGCCATGGTGCCATCACTGCGCCGTTGTGCGACTGGTCAGTTATGACCGCCGACGCCGCTATTTTTACCGCCGGACCGCCGGTGGTGAAGGCGTCGCTGGGTGAAGACGTCACTAAAGGCGAACTGGGCGGCCCGGCCGTAGCAATAGCCAGCGGTGTGGTGCACAATCTCGCTGCCGACGATGTTTCCTTGCTGGCTGATGTGCGCAGCTACTTGGGGTTTTTTGGGTCGTCGGCGTGGGAACAGCCCCCATGGTGTGATACGGGTGATCTCGCTCCAAAGCGTCTAGAAGACATGCTTGAGATCGTCCCGCGTGATGGTTCTGCAGCTTACGACATGCGTCTAGTGGTGAGCCGTGTGGTTGACGGCGGCGGCTTTTTTCAGATCCAACCCGATTTTGGTCCGTCAATAGTGTGTGCGCTTGCTCGCATCGGGGGCTGTGCGGTTGGGGTGGTGGCCAACCAGCCTGCGGTCATCTCGGGTTCGATTGACGTTGACGCGGCCGATAAAGCAGCTCATTTCATTGAGGTGTGCGACAGTTTCCATCTTCCTTTGGTGTTTTTGACTGATAACCCGGGTGTATTGGCGGGAACGGCCTCGGAGCGCGCTGGGATCCTGCGGGCGGGCGCTCGCATGTTCACCGCTCAGACTCGTGCCACGACAGTCAAGATTCAGGTCACGATGCGCAAGGCGTACGGTTTCGGTTCGTGTGTGATGGCAATGAACGGCTTCGACAACCAGAC
>JAKZTU010000180.1:0-2673 GCA_047516945.1 Acidimicrobiales bacterium | reverse complement strand
ACCCTGGGTCGTCTCGCCGATGAACGGTTGCGCCGCGGCGCTGATGCCATCGAGGTAACGCGACAACTGCGCAGGGCTGAGATTCCCGAGTCCACTCTGGCGTACCGCTCGTGTGGCCAGCGTGCCGGTCAACATACGGTCTGCCGGTTCCCCCGCGGACCAGCCACCTACAGAGACTGCCTGGAGGTTGACCTGGTTTTCGGCTATCTCGGAACGAATGTACATGACTCGGGCACCGTTGGCGAAAGTCCATTCGTACGCGTCGCCAAAGAGGTCAGCGTCAAAGAACTCGGACGCGCCTGCAAAGAAGTCGAGTTCACCGGATTCCACCGGCTCGACAGGGTCGGGCACCGTCAGCAACTCATCAGCGGCTGAAATCAGAGGAGGCAACTCACCGACTTCCGAACTCATTACCGCCGCGGTCAATTCCTCGATGGTGGGCAGGTCGGCGGGGTCGGCAGCCACGCCGATCACCAACAGGCCACTTTGATCCATTATCTCTTGGAGACGTGTGGATAGTTCCTCGGGAGTGATTTCGTCCAAAAGGGCCGACACCCGTGTCAGCTGGTCAGTAGCCGTGCCGATGTCGCCTGCCTGTAGGAAGTGTGAAACGTAGCGGTTGGCGTAGCTGCCATCCTGGGTCGTGGCAGCAGCTTGAACCCCGAACTCCAATCCTGACTTGATCGCCGTGACTGCCCGAAGGAGGTCCGCCTCGACAAAGCCATGGGCCTTGAGGGTCAACATCATCGACCAGAAGTCATTGAGAGCGGTTTCGTAATCGACGGCTCGCAAGTTGGTGCCGTAGAAGCGCAAACCACGGGTATGGCCGAACGAACTCCAGTGAGTCGGGTCTGTCTGCGACAGATAACCCTGCTCGTAAGCATCCTGCAGGCGGTTCCCGAGCATGATCGAGATGAGCTGCTCAATCCACAACTGTCGTTCGCCTTCAACAGTCCCGCGGTCCCAAGACGGAAGGCGGATGTCCAGGGACAGAAAGGAGTACCCCTGCCCCGGCGAAGTGGCAATATCGAACCTCGGTTCCGGGTCGAGCGCTGATGCCGTTTCGGGGGCCGTCGGTTCTTCGCCCTCAGGTATGGCGTCAAAATGCTTCTCGACGAGAGCCTCCAATGTGTCGAGCGGCAGATGACCGACAGCTATGACCGCAATGTTGGAAGGCACATACCACTTTTCGTAGAAGTCGCGCAGGTCTTGCGCGGTGATCCCTTCGATACCTTGAGCCGAACCGATCGGCAAGCGACCCTCATAGGGTGTCCCCGTGTCGTACATGCGGGGGAATGCCACACGGACGACGCCATCGGCGGTTTCATATCCGAGGCGGTATTCATCGCGCACAACGCCTCGTTCGTCTTCGACATCATCGGGGTTGATCGTGGCTGCATGGGCCCATTGCGCCAACACGTCGAACGCAAGATTCACGGCCTCTTCATCGTCGGTTCGCAACGCAAGTTCATAGACGGTCTCGTCGTAGGACGTGTAAGCGTTGATGTCGGGGCCGAACTCGACGCCGATGCCCTGCAGGACTTTGGTGAGTTCATTGCCGGGGTACTTCTCGGTGCCGTTGAACAACATGTGCTCTAGAAAGTGGGCCACTCCGCTACCGGCCTCGGCTTCATTCAGCGATCCGGCATTCACGGCCAAACGCAACTCCAGGCTCTGTCCGGGGCTGTCGTTGCAGCGGAGGTAATAGGTAAGACCGTTGTCCAACGTGCCGATCCGCACCGCCGGGTCCACCGGCAGCAAGCCTTCTTCGGCACCTGCGGCTTCGTCGTCCGAGGCTTCGTCGTCCTCGCATTCGACAGCGGCGGTCTCTTCGTCGTCGGGTTCTTCGGCGGTGGGGTCGCAGTGTGGGGTTGTGGTGTCGAGGGTTACCTCGGGCTCGTCTTGATAGCGGTACAGGAACGTGATCAGTTGGCCACGTTTCGACGTGTCTTCGGGTGCGAACGTGGTCGGTGAAGTACCGGTGGTGATACCGGTGTGGGCCATCCACGACACAGCATCTTGCTGCCAAGACGCGACCACATCGCTGAAGTTGCGCGGCGGTGCGGAAGGTTCATCAGCGAGACGATGCAGAAACGCCGCGACCTGGCCACGTTTCAACGTCTCATCAGGAGCGAACGTGGTCGGTGAAGTACCAGTGGTGATACCAGTGTTGGCCATCCACGAGATCGCATCGTCTTGAGACGCGTCGGTCACATCGGTGAACGGATGACGCTCCCCCGCATCGGGCTGATTCTCCATGTTGTAGATCCACACCGCTGCCTCACCACGCGACACCGCCACGTCAGGATCGAAACAAGGCCCATCTACACCTGTGATGTTGTTGTCGACCGCCCATTGCACCGCATCGGTATACCAAGTGCCCTCAGACACATCACCGAACCCCGCCACAGCCCCAACCTGAGATGTCGTCCCCACCAACAACGCTGCCGTCAACGCAACAATCAACCCGACCCGGCTCAACCCGATCATCAAACTAGAATATGGACCGGAAAGTGAATCAGACATAAGCATGGCAATTTACCCGCCTCATTTGCAAACGCCAAGCCAGATTGATCGCGGTGACGGCACCGTGGGCACGCCGTCATCAATCGAGTTGCCTGCTCAAGCGACTGTCCCGTTGGCTCGCAACGAACCGATCTCAGCGGTCGTCAA
>JAKZTU010000179.1:0-4731 GCA_047516945.1 Acidimicrobiales bacterium | reverse complement strand
CGTGCTTCGGTCGACGCAGTGGCCGACAGCCTGAACGGCGATGAAGCCACTGGTGCCCGTATCATCAGCGCAGCCCTTGATGCGCCCACCAAGCTGATCGCGGCGAACGCCGGTCATGAAGGCGCGGTCATCGTGCAACGAGTGGAGGCCGAGTCGGGTTCGACCGGTTTCGACGCGGTCCGCGGTGAAATGGTCGACCTCATCGACGCTGGTGTGATCGATCCGGTCAAGGTCACCCGCGCGGCTTTGCAGAATGCTGCGTCGATCGCCGGTTTGCTACTCACCACAGAGGTCCTCGTAGCCGACAAGCCCGAGGAAGCACCGTCCATGCCCATGGGTGGCGGCGATCCGATGGGTGGCATGGGCATGATGTAATGCCCGGCCCAGCGTGTTAGCTGCGGTAATTCAAAGAGCGGTCCGGGTCTTTGGCCCGGGCCGTTTCGCGTTCACGCGAAACGGCAACGACTGAACATTCGGTTGTAAAAGGGTTTCATACCTTTATATTATTTTTCAGCTTCCCCCATTTGATCAAGACCGAAGCCGGGAAGTCATGTCCACAGTCACAGATGTCCTTGTGCATCGCCGTGTACAGGTACAGTTGAATTCGGTGAATGCCGACGACCTGCTCAACCGGCTGATGGGCCGAGGAATCGCACGGGAGATGCCCAACCGATCCGGTATAAAACGGTCGGTTCGGGTCAACGAGATTGAGGTGGCCATCGCCGAGAAACCCGGCGAGCGAAGTCTGCGGGCTCGCTGGCGCGAACATGCCGACCGGATGGACTTCCGTTACCTGCTGGTTATCGACGACCCCGACTATCCCGACAGTGTCCGCACGCTCGGCCCCCGCACCTACGACGAGCCCATCCGTTCGGTGGACTGCTCCAAGTTGTCCACAGCCATTGAGGACACCGCTGAAATGCGCAGCCTTGATGCAGTCAAGCATCTGGCTCGTGAGGTCGTCCGGTTGGCCGGACGAGGCAAGGTCGTTCACGGTCTGCTGACTCATCACACGCTGGAGGCTCGGTTCCGCAACGATCCCGAACGTTGGCAGGTCGCTCATGAGACCACAAGGGATCTTGCGATCATCGGCCACTGGCAGACACTGCTCGACGGGATGGGCTACAGGATCGACAGGCTCCCCCAACGGGGCTATCTACTGCGATTCAACGACCAGCCCGTGGCGATGGTCCATCCCTGGGCAACACCTGAGTATTTCGTCCGGGTGGACGACATGGGCCGACCCGCCGAGGGCCTGTTGGCTTCGGATTGCCGCCAACACGGCGTTCGTTACGGCATCATGGTGTCACGCGACCGATATCGACTGTTCGACTGCGACCCGTCGGCCACCACGAGTGAGTGGCTCGATCTCGACGCCGACCTACTCGGCGAAGAGAACCGCCCCTATCTGGCTCTGCTCTCCCCCCGTTATCTGGCCGAAGGGCGACTGGCTGAACTCCAAACCGAGGCCCAGGCCTTCGGCGCCAAACTACGCAAGCGGCTCGACCACACCATCCGCCAAGAGGCCTTGCCCGCGCTCGCCGAGGGTCTCGATTATTGGACAGGCGAGAGCGGCCGCGACACCAGCGACGACGGGCGCCGGCTGGAGTTGGAGAGGGCGTCATTGACGCTGCTGTTTCGGCTGCTGTTTGTGCTGTACGCCGAGAGTTCCCAGTTTCTGCCGGTCGACAACGAGACCTACCGGCGCCATTCACTCACCGAACTAGTGGCCGAAGCCCACAAAACCAAGAGCCGGTTGAGCCTGGAATCAACGGCTCTGTGGAAGAGTTTCATGATCTTGGTGGGTGCGTTGCGGGCCGGCAACCCGGCTTGGGGGGTGCCTGCCTACAACGGAGCCCTGTTCGACGCGGCCGATTTTGAGGGGGCCCAGTTGCTGGAGAGCTTGGAGTTGGCCGACCCGTATTTCGCGCGAGTGCTGTTGGCCGTGGGGCGTGACACCACCACCGGACACGGTATCGACTACTCGTCGCTGGAGGTCGGCCACTTGGGCCACATCTACGAGGCCCTGCTCAGCCTGCGGTTATCGGTTGCCGACCGGGCACTGCGCTACGACACGACAAAAGACCGCTACTTACCCGACCAAGGTCAGCCGGCGACTTCCATCCAAGCCATCGAACAGGACGCGAACGGGGACCAATCCAGGGTTTCGGCCGGATCACTGTTGTGGCTGACCAATGAGGGAGGCCGGAAGGCGGGGGGTGTTTACTACACCCCGGCCTCGTTGGTTGAACACTTGGTGCGCCACACTGTGAGGCCCGCATTCGAAAACCACCTTGAACAGGTACGCCGGCAGATCAATACCGACCCGGAGCAGGCCGCCCGAGACCTGTTCGATTTCGCGGTGTTGGATCCGGCATGCGGCAGCGCTCATTTTCTGGTGCAGGTCACCGAGGAACTGGCCGATCAGACGGTGACTTTTCTTGCCAACCACCCGCTTCCGGTGGTGCGCAAGGCACTGGACCGATTACGCGACAGCACGTTGATGGGTTCCGCGGTGACCGATGCGGCGCTGTTGCGGCGTTTAGTGCTCAAGCACTGCGTGTTCGGCGTGGATCGCAGCCCGATGGGCGCAGAGATCGCCACCCTGTCACTGTGGCTGGCATCGTTCGTCCCCGGGCTGTCGCTGGCCTACCTGGACCGCAATGTGGTGGTGGGCAATTCTCTGATCGGGGTGGCTAGTGCCGAGACTGTGATCCCAGAGGGCACTTTCCAAGCTGATGCCTTGCAGACCGCCCTGGCCGGGGCCGCCGAGGCGGCGGCCAGGTTGGCCGATATCGACGACCTCAACCCAACCGAGGTGAACGCCAGCAGAGCCGCCGATCTTGAGGCTCAACAGGCTACCGAGGGACTGCAACGGCTGTTCGACCTGTGGACTGCGGAGGGATTCGGACTCAAGGGTGCTCGCGACCACGCTGAAACCCATGGCCCGGAGGTGATTGCCAGTACCAACGGCAACAGCGGGCGAACCCTGGTTGGGACCGCCACAGAACTTGGTCGCACCCACTGTTTCCTGCACTGGCCGCTCCAATTTCCAGGCGTTTTTGAACGGGACCGCCCCGGCTTCGATGTGGTGGTGGGCAATCCCCCTTGGGAGGAGGTCGTGGTTGAGGAGTTGTCCCACTACGGGCTGCACTTTCCCGGTCTCCATGGCTTCTCGGCTGCCGAGCGCGGTACGGCGATGGCCGAACTCAAGCGCGAGCGTCCCGAGTTGATCGCACGGCTTGGGAGCGAGCAGGAGCGAGCTTCAGCCGAGCGGACGGCGCTGGCCTCCGGGGAATACGAGTCCACCAAAGGCGACCCTGATCTGTACAAGTACTTCTGCCAGCGCTACCGGACTCTGGTGCGCACGGAGGGCTTGATCGGCGTAGTGTTGCCTCGGGCTGCGTTTGTGAACCAGGGGTCTGAGGGGTTCCGCGAGTGGTTGTTCAAGTCCATCTCGGCTAGGCGGATCGACTTTTTGATTAATCGGCGACTCTGGATTTTTGACACGCACCCTCAATACGGCGTCGCGCTTGTGGTGGGCGAACAACGCGCTCCCGGCGATACCCACAAAGTGGCTCTGGCAGCGACCGCTGATTCCGTCGAATCGTGGGCTGACCAGTCGTCCTCACGAGGGATCCTGTTGGCACCGACTCAGTTCGGCGCCGGCTGGATGACACCGCGGCTCCGATCGCGGGACGAGGCCGACCTTCTGGCCAAGCTCCGAGTCGGGTCAGCCTTCCCGCTTGGGTCAGCTGTCGCAAAAGGTTCCGCAGGACGGTGGCGGTGCTTTCCAGTGCGAGAACTTGATGAGACCAACCACAAGCACCTGTGGAACGATGCGTCTGACGGCTGGCCGTTGTGGAAGGGCGAGAGCTTCGACCAGTACAACCCCCACGGTTCCGGGGTACGCCGGTGCCCACCCAGCGACGCCGTCTGGAAGAAGGTCCGCAAACCGCGGCCAGGGTCAACGTCAATTCTGGCCGAATCCATTCTGGTCAAACACCGTCGCCAAGCGGTTGTTGCTGAGCTGAATCGGGCTCGTGTGGCCTTTCGAGACGTCTCCCGATCCGATGACAACAGGACGGTAAGAGCCTGCCTGGTCCCACCCACGGTTTTCTTGACCAACAAAGCGCCGTACCTGACATTCATCGGAGGTGATGCGCAAACACAAGCCACATGTCTGGGCATCATGAACAGCCTGCCGTTCGACTGGCAGGCGCGCCGCTTTGTCGAGGTGAACCTGAATTTCTTCATCCTGGAGTCCCTGATCGTCCCCGATCTCGACGACGAGGGCTACGCCGAGATCGCCCGAGCCGCGGCCCGGCTGTCGGCCGTCGACGGGCGATACACCGATTTCGCGGCCGAGACCGGCGTCGACTACGGGCCACTCCCCGAGCAAGAGCGGCAGCAACTCCTAGTGGAAATCGACGCCCGAGTAGCCCTGGCCTGGAAACTGACCGTCGATGACCTCCAGATCATGTTCAAGGACTTCACCACCGACGCAGTGCCACCGGCTCACCGGGACGCCGTGACCAGACGCCTCCGCGAGCTGACTTGATGCCCGGTCGCCCGCACTTGATCGACAACTTGAGCGACGGCAACCGGCACGCCGACGCTCTCTCCTATCTGTTCGACGATTTTGCCGTCCGCCACGGGTTGTCCATCGCCACCGGGTATGTGAACCTCGAGGGCCTCCACCACACAGCAACCGCGGTAGCCGACGAGCGC
>JAKZTU010000178.1:0-4094 GCA_047516945.1 Acidimicrobiales bacterium | reverse complement strand
TACCTCGCCCCATCGTTTCACGACCAGTAGCGCGGGCGTCACGAAAGTTCAGGTTCTCGCCGCTGACAGACCCGCAGTTGTAGTCGACAGCGATGTCCAGCAGTTTGGTGATGGCGTGACGGAGACTGGCATTGTTGTGGCTTGCGGTTCCCTTAGTGTCATATGGGATGGTGATGGGGTCGCCTAACGGGTTGCCGTCGGGGGTGACAACCCAACCAGCGATGTGATCAGCGTTGAGATCCACAGCCAACGTGTTCAACAACCGCAACTGATACAACGACGGTAGTTCCACAGCAGGGATCTGCCATGACACGTCAAGATACCAACGCTTTCGTTCAGGGTTGTAGGTCAGGTCATAAGACACTGAACCGGTCGCTGCTTGCGCCGCCCACTCATCGGAGCGGTGCGTGAACGACACAGGGGTATCAAACACGAAACGACCACGGGCGGCGTTAGCGAGATGCTTTAACGGTGTCGGCAACGTCACCGCAACCACACCAGTGTCAGCATCAACCGCTACGAGTCCGTTGCCCCACCGGTAGGCGCGGTCACCATCCGCGGTGATGAACCAGCGTGCAGCGTCCCAGCCGTCACGCCACTGCGTTTCGGTCAACCCGGCCACGTCGAGGTTGTTGCGATGATTCAACGTTTCGCGTCCACCACGCACGATTTGAACCCGACCCGTGGAGAGCCGGTCTTCAAGCCACACCACCCTGCGTTGCAGCGCCTGTAAACGTTTTTGTTTAGCGAACCGTTCCCGCTTCGAGCCGTACCCACCTTTATCACCCGCAGCTTTCTCTAGACGCTCAGTGATCGCACCGACAGCAGCACGTTTATCGGCGAGTTCGTCGATGTAATTCAGTTTCTGACGTTCCCACATATCAGCGGAACGGCGAGTGATAGTCCCCGCCCAACGCGACGAACACTCAACAGTCAACGCCCGTTTACGTTCAGCACGGCCCTTGTGTTTAGGACCAGCACCCGCCGCGCACCTAGCAGCTAAATCACGGTTCGCTAAACGACCGAGATGAGACCCCAACACCACCAACACATCATGTTCTGTTTCGGTGGTGAACAAACTCGTGCCGATACGCGCCCCACAGGGTGCAGCCACCACAAACGGCTCCTCCAACACCCTCACCTAGTCACCCCGCCGTGACAGACACAACACAACCACCACAGGCTCTGCGGTGTTGAAGACTTTACTCACACTATTATCATCGCGCAGCCATATGACACCCCTCCCGACAGAAACCACCACCAGCCGAAACAGCTACGAACATGGTACTGAAACCCACCAACCACCACCAACCACCACCAACAAACCGAACCGCTGCGAACCCGACGCCGTGAGCGTGACGTTGTCAGAAGCCGAATCGAGACGCTTGGTCGCCGAGTATGGCGTAGTGGTTTCTTCGTTCGTCACAGGCGAAACCACCGAGGCGACCCTGGATGCTCTCAACACCGACGAATCCGTCGGCTATCCAGTCGTAGCAAAGCTGTGCGGGCGCGCAATCGCCCACAAGAGCGAGCGAGGTTTGGTACGACTTCAGATCAACGATCAACAGAGTTTGCAAACGGCATGCGACGATCTTTGGGCCGCAACCAGACCAAGTGACGGCAAAGTAGAACTACTGGTCTCGTCTATGGCCAAGGGCAACCGCGAGTTGATCGCTGGCCTGTACAAAGATCCGCAGTTCGGACTTGTTGTGATGCTCGGCATCGGCGGGGTGCTGGCCGAAGCCATCCGCGACGTAACGTTTCGCCTTTCTCCGATCACCGAGATCGACGCTGAAGAGATGATCAATGACCTGTCAGCCCAAGCCCTTCTTGGTGAGTTCCGCGGCGAACCCGCACTGCGCCGCCGAGAGTTGATTGACGTGCTGTTGGCGCTTTGCTCAATAGGCGCCGCGCGCCCCGAGGTTCGATCGATTGACCTGAACCCATTGATCATCGTCGACGGCCGACCAGTAGCCGTGGACGCTTTGGTGGAGATCGAACAATGACCCGTGATCTCACTCCCCTGTTTGAACCCCGAGGAATCATCATCACTGGCGTGTCGAATCACCCCGGAAAATTCGGTTTCGTCGCGCTACACAATCTGCTGACCGCTGGGTACCGGGGGGAGATCTTCGCGATAGGCCGCGAACCAGGCGAAATCCTAGGCCGAAACGTGCTGGGGTCAATCGACGAAGTGCCTGTCGGTAGGGCCGACATGGTGTTCATCTGCACACCACCACCTCTGAACGAAGGCTTGTTGCGCACCGCCGCGGCTAAGGGAGCGAAGGCCGCGTTCATCGCGGCGGCCGGTTACCGCGAAGCCGGACCCGACGGTATCGAAGCAGAGCGAAGCCTGGTTGCTTTAGCCGACGAACTTGAGGTCGTGTTGGCAGGACCCAACGGCCAAGGCGTCGTCTCAACTCCGTCAAGCATGTGCGCTCAGATCGTGGCGCCTTACGCACCGGCGGGCAACCTGGCCGTCGTCAGTCAGTCTGGGAATTTCGTATCGTCGTTGTTGAACATGGCTCACCTGAGCGGGGTCGGCATATCCCGCGCAATCTCCGCTGGCAACGCCGCACAATTGGAGATCACTGACTATCTCGAATGGTTCGCCAGCGATCCTGAGACAGCAGTGAGCCTTGTCTATATGGAATCGGTTGACGACGGCCGCGCTATGTTCGAGCGACTCCGAGCCATCTCCGCAACCAAACCGATCGTGGTGGTGAAGGGAGGAGCTTCCACCGTCGGCGCGCGAGCTGCCGCGAGCCACACCGGAGCCTTGGCCACCGACGACGCGGTGTTCGACGGCATGTGCCTTCAAGCCGGGCTCATCCGCGCCCGTGACCTGGAAGAAGGTTTTGAAGCGGCCGCGACTTTCGCAACACAACCGTTGCCCACCGGTAATCGCGTCGTCGTCGTGACAACGGTCGGCGGATGGGGCGTGGCCGCGGTTGACGCCATGGCTGGCACTCTGCTCGACCCAACTCCACTACCTGAAGACCTGAAGGCAGAAATCGACAAACTGCTTCCGCCACGCTGGAGCAAGAACAACCCCATCGACATGGCAGGGGGTGAAACCCGTGACACAGTACCGAAGATCCTGGAGATGGTCGCTGGCCACACCGAAGTCGATGCCGTGCTTTTCCTGGGACTCGGTATCCAATCCAACACCGCGGCCATGATGCGTCGCGGCCCGTTTTTCCCCGACCACGGGTTGCGACGAATCGTCAACTTTCACGAAACTCAAGACGCGCGCTACGCGGAAGCCGCCGCCGCTATCGCCAAACGCACAAACACTCCGGTGCTGGTGGCCACCGAACTAACAAACACGCGCCCTGAAACGCCTGGTCCAGCCACAATGAGAGCAGCCGGTCTGATGTGTCATGCCTCGGCTGCCAGAGCGATCCGCTCTCTAGACCTGCTAGTGCGCCACGCTCGTTGGAGGTGCGCCCGAGAAATCTAAGGCTGGTGAACGAGTCTTAAGCTAGGTCCCACCGCGCTGAGTTAAGCGTTAGACCGCAGTACGCGATACTCTCGTCGGCGATACCTAGTTTTTCTATACGGACCCTGGAGGGACCAAATGCGCAAACTATTGCTCCTAATGAGCATCTTCTTGTCGTTCACGCTCATCGCCGCCTCATGCGGAGACGATGACTCGAGCGATGTCACCACCGGCGCCGACGACGGCGACGACATGGCCGAAGACGACGGCGACGACATGGCCGAAGGCGACGACATGGCCGAAGACACGGTTCATGTCGGTCTTGTGTTCGATATCGGCGGGGAAGGCGACCAGTCGTTCAACGACTCAGCCGCCGCGGGGCTTAACCTAGCTGAAGAAACATTCAACATCACCACAACTAAGGTTTCGCCCAACGAGGACGGGAGCAACCGGGCCGAACTGCTCCAACTCCAGGCTGATAACAGTGACCTCGTATTGGCCATCGGTTTCCTATTTGCGGGGGATGCCACTGCGGTCGGTGGCAGCAACGGTGACACCAACTTCGCCGTCATCGACGACTCGATGCTCGACTTCGACCAGGATCCACCAGCACCCAAGGGCGACAACCTTGCCGGTCTGGTCTTATCTGAAG
>JAKZTU010000177.1:0-5094 GCA_047516945.1 Acidimicrobiales bacterium | reverse complement strand
ACGACCTGCTGCACCCCCTCCTCAAAGCCGCCATCGCCCATCTCCAATTCGAGCCCATCCACCCGCTCCCCGACGGCAACGGACGCGTCGGGAGGGCGCTGATCCAATGCGTGCTGCAGCGCAACTGGCCCGAAACGCCGCCGATCCCGCTGTCAGCCGCCATCGCCGAGCACAAACAGGCCTACTACCAGTCTGCGACGAGGCCTGCGCAAACTCGCCGCCGCCGGTGCCGTCTCAGAGACACGCGACGAGCACACCGGGCGCAGAGTGTTCGAAGTTCCCGAACTGCTCCAAATCGTCGACCACCGACAGAACCTGCTGAACCGCTGCTGGCAGGCGCACCAAGGTGGTTTCAGGCTGTCGCCGGGCGAGCTTCTCGCCGAATGGCGGCACGACGTCGCAGCCACTGCAACACCCCGCGTGGCTGAACCGCGGCCGCGATGCCCTCACATCGGAGAGCGCAGCGAAACCCGGTGTATTCGCCCCGCCGGACACCGCCCGCCCCACCGCTACGCCTGAACCCGGCAACTGAACCACCGCCAGATGGTCGACTTCGAGCGAAACCAGGATTGATCAGACCCCAAGGATCGACCCACTTGCTTGATATATATCAGCGAACGACTGGGAGAGGATGCTGTTCGCTACACATGATCGAGTGTCTTGATCGGTATTCGGATCGTCGTTGCAGATGATCAGCTTCGCTTTGATGGCCTCCCTCAGAACTCGGTCGACATCACACAAGACACGATCAGCGACCGGACTTGCTCCACCTCCAGGTTCCTTGGCCGGTGAATCACAAAAGACATTCGGAACGTCCGCGCCAGCGAGTCCTTCGTACGCACTGAGCGCCACAACAGGGCTATTTTGGCGGTCACGGCGGACATCGCCACGGTGGGCGCAGTTGTTTCTCAAGTCCGAAAAGACCTGGTACCAGGAACAGAACTGCTCAGAGTTGTCAGGACTCCAGAGCATTCTGTCTTGATCGTCTGAGTTGTGTGCTTCGGCAGGCCCCCCGACCCTGATGGTGTGCGCGCTCCGGAATAGCTCGTTCAACCCGTCTCGGCACTCACCTGAACTCGCCGGGCTGCCGAGGAGACACTCAAATGAGGTACCGCACGTCACAATCCGTTCCTCGATCTCGGCGGCTTGATTTGACCACGATTTGGCCCACCATCGAATGGCTGTCGCCAACCGCCACGAATCTTCGGTGCCGTTTGCCACGGCTTGATACATCGCTGATGCCAGGAACTGATTTGGCGCTACTCTTGGCGGAACGGGCATCCACCTTGGCGCGAACACCCGGTAGCTCCCGAAGTCGTCATTTACAGGAGCGGTAACCAGGGTTCTGAATCGCGAACCGATCGGTTCTGAGACCCAGCCGTGACTGGCGAGGGGAATCTCCCAGTAGTCGAGATGCTCAGCTACGACACGCGGTAGGTGCCACGACTCAATCTCTGAAGGGTAGGGATTGGTGTCCAACGCAACGAACATCACCGCGGCGTTCAAAGCCGTACGCTCTGATTCAGTCAGCGGTCTGCCGTTTGCTCCGCGCGCGCGATTGACAACTATCGAGGGATGCTCGATTCTCTGTTCTTCAAGCGGTTCGCGAGGATTGTGCGTGCCGAAAAAGCGTTTCAAGAATTCCGTGGCCCGCTCTCGAAACGCTTCCGACACCCACGAATCGTCTGGTCCGTCACCATACGCGGTGACCAACTCGTCTGGGCCCGGCTCAATCGGAACGACAAGCCATGGGCCAACCGCAAACCGTGAGTTCAGCCACAGGAACGGGTAGGCAATCAGGGTTGGCGTGTCATCCATGCGTTTGTGTGGCGGGTATACCTCAGTCGGCCTGCACTCAGCGATAATGCTAACGCCCATGGATCCATACGGGCCGCTGGTAGCGCTACCGAAAGCCGATCAACGACGTTGATCTGTTACGAGAAGCCAAGGGCGCCGTTCGAGTGGGACGGCGAGACAGTCGTGTCTTTCACGAAGGCCTGCTTCGGCTAAATTCAGCGACGGTGCCAGATCGGGCCGCTGGGGGTGTCTTCGACCACTACACCCAATTCTGAGAGTTCGTCACGGAGCAGATCAGCCTCTGCGAATTCCCTGGCTTCTCGTGCTGTGGAACGGGCCGCAACCAACGCCTTGATCTCAGCATCGTCAGCAGAGCCGGCGGAGTCTTCGGTGCCACGGGGTCCGCCGACTCGGATGCCGAGCGCTCCGGCGAGGTCGATCACGGTTGAGACCAGCACCGCAGCGGCACCGGTGTCGCTGGTGCGGCTTGCGTCGAGGGCTGTGTTGGCTTTCCGAACCGTGTCGAAGATGACGGCGATGGCTTCGGGGGTACCCAAGTCGTTGTCCATCGCAGCCGCAAAGACCTCGAGCGACGCCCCGTCATGCTCAGTGCTGTCGAGGGCGATACCGGCGGCGTTGGCCCTGCGAGCCATGGCGTCGATACGTTCGATGCCAGCCCGGGCCTGAGACATCACCTCGGCGTTGACCTCCATCGTCTTGCGGTAATGAGTCTGCAGCAACAGCAGGCGCAGGGCCCGGGCATTCAACGGGTGTTCGTCGAGCAGGTCGCGAACGGTGCGGAAGTTGCCTAGTGACTTGGCCATCTTCTCGCCGCCGACATTGAGCATGGCGTTGTGCAGCCAGTGCTGCGCGAACGGCCGACCCGCGGCGATCGCTTCGGCCCGTTCGTTGGTGTGATGAGGGAAGACGAGATCATCGCCTCCGCCGTGGAGGTCGAATCCGTCGCCGAGGAGGCCGAGGCTCATGGCCACGCATTCGATGTGCCAGCCCGGGCGTCCCGGTCCCCACGGTGAGGGCCAGGTTGGTTCGTCGGGCTTGGCCGACTTCCAGAGAGCGAAGTCGAGCGGGTCCTCTTTGAACTCATCGACTTCAACTCGTGCGCCTGAGCCTTTGGCGAGTTCGTCGAAGCTGCGGTGTACGAGGTCGCCGTATCCCGGCACGGAACGCACCCGCAGATATACACCGGATTCGGTGGTGTAGGCCGATCCGTTGCTTACGAGGGTTTCGATGAACGCAACCATTTCGTCGACGAATTCGGTGGCGTGTGGTCGGTCGTGGGGATGGAGAATGTTGAGTTCGTCCATCACTTCGATGTAGATCGCTTCCCATCGTTCGGCCACTTGAGGTTCAGTGAGGCCTTCCGTGTTGGCCCGGTTGATGATGTTGTCGTCGATATCGGTGACGTTGGCGACATGGTGGACCTCGACACCTCGCCATTCGAGGTAGCGGCGTAAGACATCGTAGGTGAGGGCTTGGCGGGCATGACCGAGGTGCGGGTGGTCATAGACCGTGGGCCCGCAGGCGTAGAACGAGACCTTGCCGGGGTCTCGCTGGGCCAGGGGCCGAACCTTCATGGAGAGCGTGTCGTATAAGCGGATCAAGGGACTATCGGATCGTAGGGTCAGATCGGGTTGGGTCGGGGGGTCGGTTAGGCGACCGGAACCGCCGGGGTATCGAGTTCAATGCCGTACACACCGGCCAATTCTCCCAGCACGGCTGGTGCTGTCGGGTCGTCGCCTCCTGCGAGAATGGCTGTGGCGAGTCCAATCAACTCATTTCGTGCTCGGGGAGCGTTGAGGTCGTTGTCAAGGGCGGCGCGCATGCGGCTTGCGAAGGGGGCCGGGTCGGGTCCTGCGCTGGCGTTAGCTGCCGCGAGCAGCAGATCAAGTCCCGCCGCGGCCTCGCTGATGTCATCGTCGAACCATTCCCAGTCGTCGCGGTAGTGGTGGGCCATCAGGGCTAGCCGGATCGCTCTTGGATCGGCGAGCTTCGACAGTTCGCTGACGAAGACGAGGTTGCCGAGCGATTTCGACATCTTTGTGCCTTCGTAGGCGACCATCCCGCAGTGCATCCAGTGGCGCACGAAGGTGGTGCCGGTGGCGGCTTCGCTTTGTGCTCGTTCGCATTCGTGATGCGGGAAGATCAGATCGCTTCCGCCGCCGTGAAGGTCGAGGGTCGTGCCGAGCAGACCCATCGACATGGTGCTGCATTCGATGTGCCATCCAGGGCGGCCCGGCCCCCAAGGTGAGGGCCATGCGGGTTCGTCGGGCAGCGACGGTTGCCACAGCACGAAGTCGAGGGGGTTGCGTTGGCGGGGGTCGTCGGGATGGCCGCCGCGTTCGGCCGCCAGTTCGATCATGGTTGCCTCGTCGTAGCCGGAGACCGCTCCGAAAGTGTCGAAGGTCGTCACATCGAAGAATGTGGCGCCTTCAACGGTGTAGGTGTGGCCGCCTTTTTCGAGGGTTGTGATCAGCTCGATCATCTCGGTGACCCATACGCGGGCGTGGGGTTCGGCTGAGACGGGTCGGGTGTTGAGCGCGGCCATGTCACCGTGGAAGCGTGCGGTCTCGGCGGCTGCCAGCTCCAGGAAGTCGACGCCGAGTTCCCGTGCCTTGCCAAGGATGCTGTCGTCGACATCGGTGATGTTGCGGACGAGTTTCACGGTGTGGCCGAGTTCTTCGAGCCGTCGGATCAACAGGTCGTAGGTCAGATAGGTGTTGGCGTGGCCCAGATGAGTCGAGTCATACGGTGTGATACCGCAGACATAAATCGATACTTCTTCGCCCGGCTCAAAGGGAACTATCGAGTTACGCGCTGTGTCGTAGAGAAACACCCCCGCAACGGTAGCGCCCCAACCACACCGTGGACCCACTCCCCGCTTGAATCCTAAGAGCCCGACAACCGAAACCGGTGCACATGTATGACGACAAGTTCCAATGCGAGCATCGGATGGCGCGCGCAACCTTGTGTGGACATATGGGCCACCCTCTTCGTGTCGATCTCCCGACACGGGAGTTCACCAGAGATCCGCGAGAGTGCCGGCTGACAGAACTTCTAGACGGAACGCTACAAACATGCCGCCTGACCAGCCACGACACGATATTGGGCACCCACGCGGGGCGCAGCTTCAGGCTTGGAGCACCGGTTGACTTCTGAAATAGTGCAGATATCATTGGATCATGCGAGTCGTCGAGCGTCCCTTCTCGGAGTTCTTGCGGCACCCCAACGATGTGGTGGCCGAACTGGCTGAGCATGATGTGATGCTGCGGCGGCGCA
>JAKZTU010000176.1:0-2903 GCA_047516945.1 Acidimicrobiales bacterium | reverse complement strand
CCTTTGGTGGGTTGTTGACCGAACTACTCGGGGTCATTGGACCGCTGCCGGTACCGCGGCGGGTGGTTGGGGGCCGTTTGGGGGGTTGTTGTCCGAGCAGTTCGGGGTCTTCGGACCGCTGCCAGCACCTTGCGGTGGTCAGGGTTGTTTGGTTGGTTGTTAACGGAACAACCTGGAGTCATTGGACCGCTGTCGGCACCGTGGCGGGTGGTTGGGGGTCGTTTGGCGGGTTGTTGACCGAACTACTAGGGGTCATTGGACCGCTGCCGGCACCGCGGCAGGTGGTTAGGGGCCGTTTGGTGGGTTGTTGGGGTTGATGATTTTGTAGCCGGTGTTGGTTTTGATGACGATGTAGCCGCGGTCGTGGATGTTGTGATGACAGTTGGGGCAGGCGAGACACATGGAGTCGATGTCGGTGAGTCCGCCGTCTTCCCAAGGGACGATGTGATGGATTTCGCATCGTTCGGGACCGGCGGCACAGCTTGTTCCTCTGCAGTGGCGGTCGCGGGCGATGATGGCTTTGATTTGGGCTTCGGTTGCGTGTCGATGGGTGCGTCCCACCCAGAGGGGTTGTCCTTCACCGTCAAAGACCACTCCGGTGACAGCAGCGGTACACATCAAACGTTCCAACACTGTCTGGGGTAGGGCTTCACCCCCTACGATCTCAGCGACACCGGTCGGGTTGTCGGCGCGTAGCCGTTCGATGTCGGCCACGGCGATGAGTTGCATCCTTGTACTGCCGGGCCCGCGACGCTGCGGGTTGGTCAACAACGCCACGAACGCGTCCGCCATTCGTTGTGGCGTTGTGCGCACATCATCAGGGGCACCTTCGCGTCCGCCGTCGTCGCGCCACATGCGGTCGTATTCAACGTTGATTGCTTTGACCACTTGTTGATAGCTGGTCGGATCCAACTCTGCCAACAGCACACCCATGCCTTGTTCGTTGATCCAGTGCTTGAACAAACGGTTACGGCGCTGCTGTTGATACAACTCAGCACCGTCGTCGGGTTGGTTGCGGTTCACCCAACACCGTGACTGTTCGGTAAACACATCAACAGACGATGTCTCAGCAAGCTTCGACAATTCATCGTCGACTTGGTCTGTGGAAGTCTTGGCGGCCGCAGCGACCGCTACAGCCGCGTGCTCTGCGGTGATCTTGCCGTCAGCCAACGATTCAGCCAGTTTCGGCATCTCAGCCAACCCAGCAGCAGTCTTGGCGACAGAGTTCGCACTACGGGTCGACATACGCCCGGCTTCGCGCAACACGGTTTTGGAGTTCACCCCGCCGTCATCGAGCGCTTCGATCTCCGTTGCGCACCGTGTCTGCAACGCAGACAACGCCGCCATAACCCGTCCCACGCCTGCGACCAGACCTTCCAACTCGCCGCGGCAGAGACCCGATGTCGTCACCTGCCGGGCCTGTTGAATCATCGAATCGAACATGAACACAACCTATTCAAAGGGTGTGACACTGCATGAAATAGATATCTGTTCAGCGCCTCACAGGCCCACACCCCGTTCAACTTCAACGCCGCAGACCCCCACAGACCGAGGCAATCCCAACCGGACCACCTGCAGCGGCGTTATGTCGCCGCCGGTCATATGCCCGATCAAGGTGCGCCACCAGCGGCCACGCCAGCGGCCCTCATGACCCAACAGGGTCTCATCGAGCCCCAACACCTCCGCCGAACCCACCCGGTCACAGTCAGCAGCCAACAGTGCCTCACCCCAGGCGAGCACCGCTTTGTTGATTGTGTGGCTAGTCACAACCCAACTCGTCGGCCACATCGCGGACCGCAGGCGCGTCACGATCCACCGCTGTCGTCGCCCAGCGCCCCGCCCGGGATGTCAACGCCGAACGAACCGGTGCGATCTCGTCGTTGGTCTCGGTGAACGAGGCGACCCCACAGCCCGCCGCCGGGGCAACGACAACACCACTTGCGGCACGCCAACGCCACTTGCGCCACGCGAACGCCACTTGCGTCACACCAACCGCGCCGCACGTCTGCACGCCGACAAACGAACCGCACCGCAACTCTGCACGCCGGTACGCCGACAAATCCACGAACCGCACCGCGGTGGTGCCCTTGGACCACACCGACCGGCCACAACCCCAACACATTGGCCGCGACCGTGTCGGGATATGGACCACCAGCGGTTCGGTGGCTTCGTCCTCGAGGTCGACAACGTCGACATCGCCTAAACCAACCGACAACTCACAGATACGCGTAAGGATCCTGTTCCACCGGGGGCCTCCTCAGATTCGGTGTGTGTTAACCCCGATTCTGGAGGTCTCCAACCATCTCACCACGGACCCAGTACCCGCTTGAATCCGAAGAGCCGTTTATCGGAGGCCGTCAACGCCTTGGTTAGGCGCGGACTGCTCGCCGAAGCGTCTCCGGCACCGTTTGTTCAGCCGACGCGTCGACTCGGCGTTCGAATCGACGTGACGAATGTGGCCGAGGCGATCGACCTGCTAGAGGGTCACCAGCCTGGCTGAGCGATGCAATGCTGGTTCGTGTCGGCCGACTCGGACTTCGGTCGGTTCACTGAAGTCAATTGGATCAATCCCGTCGTGTAGAGTCGTCCCTCGCTGGTTTGATTTTATAGAATACGAACCATGTGGCTGCGGCGTGCTACAATGTAGCACATGACTGAGATCGGTATTAGAGCGTTGAAGCAGAACGCCTCTGCTGTAGTTGCCAGCGCGGCTGCGGGGGAGGTCATCACCATCACGTTGCGAGGACAACCTGTGGCCCGCCTGACGGCGATTCCGGCTTCACGCCTCGAAGAGTTGGTGACCTCTGGCCGGGCACGTCCCGCTCGGCACAACCTTGCCGACATGCCGGCGCCGATGACGGGCCCGAAACTCTCCGAGGCGCTCGCCGAGATGCGCGCCGAGG
>JAKZTU010000175.1:0-4646 GCA_047516945.1 Acidimicrobiales bacterium | reverse complement strand
CCGTCCCATTCGTCGTCAGGAATCACCGTGATACGTGCCATGCCCCACCTTGCCACACCAGGACCCAAGGACTGATCGATTGGAGCGTTCACTGGCAGTCTGATGCGGCTCCCTCTCGATCACGACTATTCTGAACCGATCGACGACCGTTTGAAGCGCTGGATGGGTTCGTGCCAGAAAGCTCACCAACGTGCCGTCGATGTAGACATCACCGGACACTGTCAGTAGATCTAGAGTCGTTTGATCTATTGTTGCGGTCCCTTGGGTCGGTAGTCCCGTTGATCGCGGCAGACGTCGTAGACAACCTTGTCAATTGGAACCCAGATTGTTCCGGGTACGCCCCTTCTTGACGAACTTCCTGGACCAACCGGGAAGGCGGATTCGAACTCCAGGCTCCTTCCCTGAGACTGCGCCACGGATTTGGCGAGTCGCACAGCGGGACCAAAGTCCCAGTCCTGGCTGACGATGATCGCGGTCTCGTAGCGCAGTTCATGGGTTGCTTGCACGAGATCAATGGCCAGACTGACGTCCACGCCTTTCTCCCGCCCCCCAGAGCTCACTCTGCCCGCGTACACGTAGACTCCCTCGTTCCGGAGGTATCGGAGTTTGTTCGTCCAGAATCCGTGCCAGAAACTATGGACCGACCGGCGCGGTACGCCGGTGTAGAAGCGAATTTCGCTAAGGGTGCGCCCAGGAACTCGGGAAACGAGAGTACTTGCGAGCCTCTCCACGTCATAGCTCGGCCATGCATACGGCGACGTTGAGTTCAGGGCAGTCGGTACCCAGGCGCTCTTCGCAAGGTGGAAGAGATTCTGACCGTCGATCAGTACGATGGTGCGCATAAAAAAACACCCGCCCGGGGACGGATCAAGACGATCCGCCCGGCGGGCGGGGAAGTAATGACTGCAAGATAACACGGCGACAATCGGAATTCAACGCACCTCTTTATGGCATCAGCCCAATGTGGTCGTCGATGCCGCATGACACCTGTCGGTAGTGTTCTGAACCGTCACACGCAACTGCGTGTGCCTCGCGGGCAGCGAAAGGGTTCGCCTGCTTTGCGGATGTCCGCCAGCGAGTCGAGCCAGGACGTAAACGCAGTGCGCAGGTCATCGGGGAAGTAGCGGCGGTAGCCGCGAACACTGTCGAAGTAGTCCTGCCCTTCCCAGTTACGGAAAGTGTCGGGGATCTCTTTCGCATCGGCACCATAGTATGCGAACGACTTTGAAGCTAGGACGCTCGTGACGCTCGTGTCTCGATCTAAGTGGTAGTGATTCGGGCTGTAGTCCTCACAGCTGTGGAGGCTCTGCGCTTGGACCCAAACACCGCCAGATGTCCGATGGTAGATGTTGTCACCACAGCGTTGCTCACGATTTCCCTCAAGGTTTGGTTTCTTCTCCGCAAATCTCGGATCGGTCCAGTACTCGTCGAACGACAGCTTCTCGTCGACCCGCATCGCGTACACGAGGCGTCCCTCAAGCTGATTTTGGGTCGATCCTATTCCCGCCACCCAGTCGCCTGGCTCAGCACTCTTGCGGATTCTCGGTTTGCAGGTGGCCAGTGTGCAGATTCCGAAGTACGGGTTGGGAGCGAACCCGGTGTCCCAGCAAAGCACGTACGTGAACAGTCCAGCCGACATGAACTCTAAACGCTCAGTCGGTCGAGGATTCTACGATGGCGTTCCATCGACTCTGCGAGGCGCTGCTGGAAACCGTCGTCGGCTCGACGGTTGTCGATATGGCGCTCAATGGCGTCCCGCACCGCCTCGGACATGCTTACGCCGTCGACTTCGGCAACCATCTCCAAGGCGTCAGCCTGCTCGGCTGTGAGCCTTAGTGTCATTGCTTTGTGTTTGTCCGGCATTGGTTCCTCCCTGTGCTTCCCCTTCAACATAACACAACAGCGGTAGTGTTATAGCAAACAATCTTGGTATCATTCTACCAACTATTCGCCAGGCAATGATGTATCTTGCTAAGAGTCAATAATCAGGGGCACCAAACTCGGGGAGATTCGGCTAGTTGTCGTCCGGGAGTTGGAGTCGTGTTTCCAACTGGCCTTGTGGGCCTGATGGTGTGTACTCGTAGATGCCCCAAAACTGGAGCGAACCGTCCCATGTGTTCGGGCGCTCGGGGTTGAAAGCGCATCTCTCACCCTGGACCACCCATATGAGCGTCAAGTCGTTCGCCTCAAGGTAGACGGCAAAGTCTGACTCCCGGAAGATCAGCGCAGGTGGGCCGGAGTCGAGGGCTGAGGGGTCCGATGCCACGAGTTCGCCAGCGGTGTTCTTGAAATCAGCGCCTTCACCTGTCCACTTCAGGCGCATCGACTCGGCCGTTCGCCACTCTGGTCGATAAAGGGTCACAGGCACCGATAACGAGCAGTCACGTCCCCCGCCTTCGAATGAGTACCCCATAGTTGCTGGCCGAAGGGTCGAGACGCTCCGCGGCCAATCGGCATTGCCGGGTACGCCTTCGCTATCGAACTCGGACATCAGGTCCCGGAAACCTGGACTCCAGCCGACCTCACCAAAGAACAAATTCCAGGAAGTGGCGGGTTCCGGGAACCTGTTGTTCCAAAAATCTGTGCGTCGTAGCAGGTTGAGAGTTTCTGGAACGGCCCCTCGTTCAACCAGGTACCCAGTCACGTTGACCCACACTTCTCGCGTCACGGTCTCCCATTGATCATGGGTCGGTGGGGAGGGCTGCCGCCATGTCGGGAATCCGAATAGCTTGAGCCATGTGGCACCATCTCTTTCCGGCTTGAACTGCAACAGTTGACCGATATCGGGTAGCTCGTCCTTGCGGTCGATCCAGTTCTGTGGATCGAGATCGTTCCCCCAGTCGAAGCCGTCGGAGTTCGCCCACGAATTGTATGGCGCCTCGTTCTCCAGCGGCGGGGCTAGCGCATCAGATCGGAGAAACGACGGATCGATGTCCCGGCGGTACGACTGCCAAGGTCCGTGATACTCCGAGAACGGATAGGCGCTCGTGAAGCTATCCCGGTACTGATAGTGATCCGAAATGAAGGCAAGAATCTCGTGCAACGCGATCCATTGGTATTTTTTGCCGACGCGTTCCGCTTTCTGCGTCAGATGACTCGAACCGCCAGCAAGGGACCAGTCAAAGTCACCTAAGCGCTCACTCGTCCAGCCGAGATCGAATACACGCCACAGCACGTAACGCTGAATAATGTCGAGATCAAAGCGAGGCTCTCCGTGATCGCGCAGCGCCATGAGCTCGTGGTATCGATCCTTCTGCTCGTCGGTGAGCGTCTGCAGGTCGTCATGCTCAAAGGGGGCTAGCACTGGGTCGACGACGAAAGCGAGATTCGGCTCATTAATAACCCCTTGGTCGGGCTGTCCTCCGTCACTGGCAAAGCTAATCGCCCGCCGGTTTGGGTAATTTCGCTGAATCAGTTGACGGAAACTCGTTTGTTGTTCTTCGTCAAGCGAATCTAGAAAGACGTCTCGTTGTTCATCGCAAGATAGCCATCGTGGGTTATTGAGTGGGACAGAAAGCCACGAACGGGAAACAGGGCTGAAATTTGCACCGACTATGTAGCGCGAGAAATCCGAGTACATCACGGAAGACCGAATCCGTCCCCGAGCCCGTTCGGCGTTGGATGGTGATTCGTCGGGGTCGATCTTGCTCGGGACGATCTCTTCGAGTTCGGCGTCGTCGGGAATGTGCGGCCAGTCGCTCTGGTAGGGCGGTTCGATTCTCGAACGGTCGATGTCGATCTCCGCGCCGAGAAAGACCGCTCGCTCAATCACGCCGCGTGCGTAGTCGCGCAGGAGGTAGTGCACGGGCGGATCACCATTGGCGAAGACCTCTTCGTAGACGGCTTCGGCTAGTGGAGCCATTGCTTGCGCATCCGTACTGCGCATCGCGATGCCGTACGAAGCAGCCATGACACGTTCGCGAACGTATGGGTCGTCAACGTCGTGAAAGTGCCGCACGAGACGGGCGGTAGTCTCGAAGTCTCCGTCCAATAGCGCCACGAGGCCCTTCGTTGCTCGATCCCTCACGAACCGGTCAGAGGTCGTGAGGAACCATGTGAGCACCACGGCGCAAGCCCAGACGGATTGAGGGTCCGTTGTCGGCTTTGCAGTGTGTAAACCTTCGGCCCAGTCCAATACACGGTCTACAGGCCCGCCTTGGCCGTAGGCGTAGTGCAGGTAGGTCGACCAGACTGCGTCGCGATCCGGCATGGGAATCCGACGCAGACGGTTGTCGAGTGACTCCGCGCCGAAGGGATGATCGGGGATCGTTGCGCATGTCACGAGCGCGTCAAGTAGCTGTCGGAACTTGTACCCCTCGAAGCTGTCGAACGCATCGTCGACAAGCTCGTGACACCTCGCCCCAATCGTGTCAGGGGCTCGCCATGGAAGGGTCTTGAGGAACGACTGATCGATCAACCAGCCAGATGTGCTTTCCGGAAGAGCATCGGGCAGTTCAATGTGGTGGCGCTCAGGCAGCAGGATCGACAACGCGTCCAACAGACCAGGCTTGAGCATCCGTCGGGTAGCAAGATTACCCGCGTCGCTTCGGTCGAGTTTGCCAACCAGGGTCTCGGTGTCAGCAAATGCATCAACGAGATGAGCAGCGATGAGGTGATCAGCGAACCATTCGAACCCGAACTGAACC
>JAKZTU010000174.1:0-7908 GCA_047516945.1 Acidimicrobiales bacterium | reverse complement strand
AACAGGCACCAACATCCCGGTATTCGAACAGCTCCGCGCTCAACTATCGGTAATGGCCGCGGTCGGACGCTTGGAACCCCAAAGCAAACTACCCACAGTACGAGAACTCGCAGCCGCGCTGGACCTAGCTCCCGGCACCGTGGCCCGCGCCTACCGAGAGCTCGAACACGACGGAGTCGTAGAAGGTCGCGGTCGCCGCGGAACTTTCGTGGTGGATGAGCCTCCCCACAGCGAACCGCTCCAAGAACGCCGCGAAAGGGTGGCCACCGCGGCTGAACGATACGTCTTTGAACTCGCCATGCTGGGAATCGGACTCGATGACGCGCTCGAAGCAGTCAAAGCCGCAACCGAGAGACACGAAACGAAAACAAAAGCGGCGCCCGCTCAATAAGGCGGGCGCCGCATACACCCCTGGAGGGAGGCGACACTTCTTTGTTTGTTAGACCATTCGGTCGCCAAACGGGTTACATCGCTGGTATCGATTGCGCGTTCGCTGACGCGCTCGTTAGTGGGGAATATCTCGGAAGGGGATTCCCTTGTCGGGCCTGGGTTCTTGGGGAAGACCCAGCACGTTCTCACCGATGATGTTGCGCTGCACTTGATCGGTGCCGCCACCGATACGAGACATCCACTGCCCCAAGAAGGCATAGTTCTGCCAGAACCCGTTGAACACCGCATCACTACCGTAGAGCGTGGCGCTTGGACCCATGATCGCCATTGACAAATCACCCATCATCTCCAACCGACGAGACGCCGCCAGCTTCAGCACCGAACTCTCCGGACCAGGCTGCTCACCACGCGAGGTTGCCGTGCGCACCCGATAGCCGAGAAAACGCATCGTCTCAACAATCGTGTACAAGCGCGCAAGCTGCTGGCGAATCACCGGATCACCGGCTACTCCGAAACGCCGGGCCAACTCGATCACATCGCCAATATAAGAAACCTGACCGCCGATCCCAGCTCGCTCGTTGCTCAGGGTGGTCAGAATCGGACCCCAGCCCCGATTGATCCCACCGACAACACAGTCAAGAGGCACCCGAACATTGTCAAGAAAAACCTCGTTGAACTCCGAACGCCCCGTGGGTTGCTTCAAGGGACGAATATCAATCCCCTGAGTAGTCATATCGAGCAACAAATACGTGATTCCCCGATGCTTCGGCTGATCAACATCGGTGCGCACCAACAACATGCCATGCGCGGCTTCACGAGCGCTCGAAGTCCAAACCTTCTGTCCGTTGACGATGATCTCGTCGCCGTCAAGCACGCCAGACGTTCGCAAACCAGCCAGATCCGAGCCTGCCCCGGGCTCGGAGAACAGCTGACACCAGGTTTCCTCTCCCGTCAGCATGGGTTCCAGATAGCGGCTCTTTTGGGCGTCTGTGCCATGGGCAATAATCGTCGGGCCAGCCATGCCGATCGACTGTGCAAACTGGCCCATCGGCAGGTCGTAACGGGCTTGTTCCTCAGCGAAAATACCAGCCAGATGACCCGACAGGCCCCGACCGCCATAGGTGGTCGGCCACGTCAAACCCGCCCAACCTGCGTCGTATTTGGTGCGCTGCCACTTGCGGCAACGTGCCGTGTAGGTAGCGCTCTCGGCAGCACTAGGAGGCTTTGCCCAGTAGCTCTGGCTGAGATCAACTTCTTTGGGCAACAACTCAGCATGCCGGCTCAAGAAGTCACGGCATTGCTCACGCCACGCGGCTTCCTCAGCGGTGTCATCAAAGTCCATCGACTGCTCCGCTAGCTCCGCGCGCCATGCACCGGTTGCGGCGCACGCTCGCCTGCAATCGAGCGGTGGGCCAGCTCGCCCGCTTCGGTGACCGTCATGCGTCGGCCGCCAACCGAGACAACCGGTCCCTTTTGCCAACCGTCGCAAACGTTGAGCTGATCTCCGGTGTTCTCAAAGGTTCGACCCGTCACGTCGCAGGAGGCGCTGCCCAACCACACAACCAAAGGAGATACGTTCTCGGGAGCCTTTTCGTCAAAGCCTTCGGGGATCTCAGAACTGTAGAAGATGCCCTCGGTCATGCGGGTGCGAGCATCGGGGGCAACGGCATTGGCAAGTACGCCATAACGCCCCCACTCCGCAGCCTGCTGGATGGTGAGAAGCGCGATCCCGGCCTTGGCTACCGCATAGTTGCCTTGGCCGATTGATCCGGCCAGACCAGCCCCCGAAGACGTGTTGACCACGCGGGCCACAACCGGCTCTCCTGCTTTGGCCCGGTCGCGCCAGTACTCAATGGCGTGGCGTGCCGGAGCGAAATGGCCCTTTAGATGCACACGGGTAACGGTGTCCCATTCATCCTCAGACATTCCCGCGAGCATGCGATCACGGAGAAACCCGGCGTTGCACACGAGCGTGTCAAGGTTGCCGTAGGTATCAATCGCTTGATGGACCAGCGCCCCGGCTTGGTCCCAGTCGGCCACATCAGCCGCGTTCGCAACCGCAACCCCGCCATTGGCAACTATCTCGGCCACAACCTCGTTGGCAGCATCGCTGGTTCCCGGTGTGCCATCGCGCTCAACGCCAAGATCGTTGACCACGACCCGAGCGCCGTGCGCCGCGAATGCCATCACATGAGCGCGCCCCAAACCTCTGGCAGCCCCGGTGACTATCACCACGCGCCCATCAAGATCGGCCACCTCAGAACTCATCGCAGTACTCCAGTCATTGGTCTTGGCATCATTGGTCTTGGCATCATTGGGTTGGCATCATTGGGTTGGCATCATTGGTCTTGGCATCACGGGTTGGCATCAATGGTTCAATCAACGCGGGGATCACAGCACACAGGGTCAGGAGAAAACCGGGTCTAGTTCCGACGACACGATCCACATCGCAAAGTACTGGGCCGCACCCCCGTACGCGTGTCCAAGCGCTACCTTTGCTCCGTCAACTTGATAGTCGCCCGCAGTGCCACGAACCTGATTGGCGGCTTCAAGACAGCGGATCATTCCCGAAGCACCAATGGGGTTGGATGACAAGACGCCGCCTGAGCAATTAACGGGAAAATCCCCGCCCAGGGCCGTGGCGCCCTCGTCGGTCATCTTCCACCCCTGCCCATCCGGTGCGATCAGATGCCCCTCAAGCCACATCGGCTCGTACCAACTAAACGGTACGTACAACTCGGCCATGTCGAGTTGACGCCGCGGATCGGTGATACCGACCTCCTTATAGAGCGCAGCAGCGCAATCGACGCCTGCTTGGGGTTTGACTGTGTCACGCCCCGGGAAACTCGAAAACTCGGTGCGCTTGGCGTGTCCCAAGACCCAGGCCGGCGGATTCGGCGAGCGGGAAACCAAGTCCTCAGAGCTCAGCACCATCGCTGCCGCACCATCTGAGGAAGGGCACGACTCAAGAAAATGCAGTGGATCCCAAAGCATCGGCGATTCCTTCACCATGTCGATGCTGATGTCGTCGAGATGCAGATGCGCGTATTGGTTCTTGAGCGCGTTCTGACGGTCCTTGACCGCTACTTGCCAGCCAATGTGGTCCGGGGCTCCCGAACGCCGTATGTACTCGCGAATCCACGGAGCAAAGGTACCTCCGGCGCCCTGGCCACCCGATTTGCCGCCCGACAAAGCCCACGTGGCGTTGCCCTCCGACTGTTTTTCGTAGGTGACGGTCAAGACGGTGTCGTAGCGACCGCTCTCGACCAACACAGCCGCAGAGATAGCCGTTGATGCACCTACTGATCCGGCCGTGTGGACTCGGTGGATCGGCTTGCCAACCGCCCCGAGAGCATCGGCAAGCGACAACTCGGGCATGATCACGCCCTCCAACGCGTCAGGGGCCTTGCCCAGCACCACTGCGTCAATATCGGCAAAGCTCACTTCGGCATCTTCAAGGGCCCGTAGGGCGGCCTCTCGTACCAAACCGTCGAGCGACAGATCATCGCGGCGACGCTTGTGCTTCGTCTGACCAATACCTACGACTGCGCATGGTCGAGCCATATCAGGCTCCTCCTTCTAAAACACACAGCAAGTTTTGTTGCAATGCTGCACCCGAGGACGCATGGGCTACTCCCCGACGAGCTTCACCAGCGGCGATCCGTCGCGCGACTTCGATAACTCGGACCAATCCGGTTGCCATGACTGGATCACCTGCGAGCGGTCCTCCCGACGGGTTCACCTCGGTGCTTCCGTCGAGGTTCAAGGCGTTGCGCAAAATGATTTCTTCGTGGGCATGGGTGACGTGTAGCTCGGCCACATCAACTGCTCCATCGGCAACTCCGGATCCTGCGGATGCCAACCGGGTGCTCGGCGAATCCGTGAGGTCACGCAATCCCGCGTGATGTGACTCAATGCGGTGGTCGAGTCCGGTGATCCACACCGGGTTGTCGGTGATCTCTCGGGCCCGGTCTCGACGCGCGATCAGCAGCGCGGCAGCACCGTCTGCTTTGGGGGACACATCATGAGCCCGCAACGGAGCCATGTCGTAGGGAGCGGTAAGAAGTTCTTCAACCGTGGCCGTGCTCTGTATCTGGGCATGGGGGTTGCTCGCCGCTGCGGTGTAGCTGCGCGCCACGACTTCGGCGATTTCAGCCTCGGTTGCCTTGCGCTCCTCGATCAGCGAGCGGGCCGCAATTCCAGCCATGGCGTCGGGGTCGAGTCCGAGCGGAGCCACAACATAAGGATCGGCTTGTAGATGGAAAACCTCACGGGCGTTGCACGGGGAGGACTTCCCCGAGCCCACCACCATGGCAATGTCAATGTCGCCCATCTGCAGGCGCAACCACGCTTCGAACAGTGCCCAGGCGCCGTCCATCTCGACATGCGATTCATAAACCGGGGGCCAAGCCCCCATGCCATCGACGTTCGACACGAAGGCGAAGGGCATACCGCTGAGGTAGTCGCAACTCCCGGCAATGGTGAAGTCGACGTCGTGCCGCTCGATCCCGGCACCGGCTAGCAGTGCGTTGACGCATTCCATAATGAGGACGACTTCGGGCCCGTCGTAGCGGACGTGGGCGTCGGTTTGAGCAAAGCCCACGATGGCAATGTCGTTCTCGTGGCGTTGAGCCTGCGTTGATTGAGACAGTGCTGATTGAGACAGTGCTGATTGAGACATTAGAAGTTGTGCTCCTTCAACAAATCGGGGTCGACATCAGGTTCGCCCGTCGGTTCCCAGCGCTCGTACACCTCTTCGTTGAGGCCGTAGCCGCGATTGTCGAGATCCCCCATGCGGTCACCGCTGTCGCGCCACACCATCCGCAGGCGCATGCCAACACGGAAATCCTCAATGCTGATATCGCGAATATCGATTCCTCCAACCGTCGTATCAGCGCCGTCAAGGAGCACCGAACAACGAATGTAAGGCTCAGTCTCGGTCTGCCCGTGATACTGGACCGGCACTATCTCGGTGAACGATGTGACAGTGCCGACATCGGCCACCTCCACATCGTGCTGCGAGGTCATGGGCACCCGGTTGATGGCGTCGTAGCCGCGGCTAGGCACATGTACCTTGCCGTCAGCCGGGCTGCGCTGCCCGATGATCTTTCCTGCAAGCAACCCCTCGGCGAAGCGACGGCGATGAGGCAGCAACGGTTCGCGTATGCGCACGCCGATCAGGTGCTCGGTGATCATCACCGGCTCAGCATCGTCATCGACTTTTGGCGCAGTCGGCGGCTCGTCACCAGGAACAAAATAGACATCGTTGATCGTGCCGAGCCGTTCACCACGGAAACGCACCACCACACGCATTCCGGTTGACATTGCGTCTTCGGAGCCGGCATCGACGGCATGCAACATGGTCGTGTCCGCCCCGTCGAGTTTGATCTGAGCGAACGCGAAGGGATGGTCGAACGGATGCTTTGACGTGGGCTGTGTGACCCATGTCCAGCCGGTGACCTCGCCGCAAGGACCAACCTCGACGAGGTTCTCGGGGTCGACGGTCGCACCAGAGTCGGGGTCGTATTCGACCGGTGGGCAGATCACCCGGTCCCCAACCCTCGTAGCGAGTATTCGACCGTCTCGAAGACCGGTCAGAAACGGACCGATTATCGGGCCGGTGGTACGGGTATAGGGGTACTCAAGGGTGAAATCAATGTCTTGGAGTTCAGCCATACGCCCGCATTTCACCACAACTCGTGTCGGCTCCCCAAAACGGGCCCGCGTCGATTGGACCGGGTCAGCGTTCTGCCAAAACGAGGATCAGCGTTTACCGCGGACTAGGCGGCCGGGTCGTGCGCCGGTATCTTCGCCCTGCTTGCGAGTAATCTCCCCGGCAACGATCGTCGCCACGTAGCCCTCGGCTTTCTGGATCAGCCGTCGGCCGCCGGCAGGAAGGTCGTGAACCAGCTCAGGCGTGCGCAAGTTGATCTTGTCGTGATCGATGATGTTGATGTCGCCCCGGCGTCCAACCTCAATCGTGCCGCGGTCACACATACCGAATAGTTCGGCAGTGTCTTTGGTCTGCTTGCGCACGACCCACTCCAACGGAAGTTGCTCGCCGCGATGACGGTCGCGTGTCCAGTGCGAGATCATGGTGGTCGGCAAGGACGCATCGCAGATCAAGCCGCAGTGCGCTCCACCGTCGCCCAACCCCACCACTGCTTGGGGATGTGTGAGCTGCTCGCGGATCACGTCGTGGTTGGAATCCACGTAGTTGTAGAGGGGGGCCATCAGCAGAGCCTTGCCGTCCTCGGCCAGGAACGCGTCGTAAGCGACTTCCTCGGCCGAGACACCGTTGGCCTCTGCAATTGCGCCAACAGAACGTTCCCGAGTCGGTTCGTAGTTCGGGGGGTCGCCGAGCACGTAGAGATTGTGAAGCATCCCGGCCACGAGCATGGCGACACCCTCGTGGACCGAACCTTGGCGTTCGGCATTCTCCTCAGAGAGGATGGCGGCTCGAACCTCCGGTCGTTGCAGTTCTGCTACTCGTTCTTCGATCGGGAGGTGGGCGAGTGCTTGGTACGTAGGGCGGAGCATGAAGGGATGTGCTGTCTGAAATCCGACCAGCACTCCGAACGGCCGACCCGCAACCTGGGGGTACAACCTGGCGCCTTCTTCAGTAGCGGCCAGCGAAGCCGCCATCTGCTCTTTCCAAAGATCGGGTGCGCCTGGTACCTGCAGCATCGCGAAGGTGACCGGTTGACCAGTCTCCGCGGAGAGCCTGCGCATCCAATCGACTTCGCGCATCGGTGCCACAAGATCAAGTCCCGCGGCACCAGCAGGCGCCAGTTCGAAGACTCCCCCTCCACCGTCTCGCAGGGCCCGGCCCAGCGCAAACAGTTCGTCCTCGGCCGCGAAGGTACCCGGCACGGGTTCGCCATCCATCGCCCTGTGCCCGATAGTTCGCGAGGTGGACACACCCAAGGCGCCTGCTTCTACAGCTTCCTGCACGAGCTCAGCCATGGCTTCGATCTCGGCGGGCGAAGCATCTTCGTTGCGCGCGCCCCGCTCCCCCATCACATAGGCACGCACTGATCCGTGCGGAATCTGGGTGCCGACATCGACCGACCAGCGGCGCTGCTCCAGAGCATCGAGATACTCAGGGAAGGTCTCCCAGTCCCACTCAATACCCTCGCTCAAGGCCGCTCCGGGGATGTCTTCAACGCCTTCCATCAACTGGATCAACCAATCTTCGGTACCAGGCCTTACCGGAGCGAACCCGACCCCGCAGTTACCCATAACCAGAGTCGTGACACCGTGCAGCGACGTTGGCTCCAGCGTTTCATCCCAAGTGACCTGACCGTCGTAATGAGTGTGCACGTCGACAAAACCTGGCGTTACCAGCAGGCCAGTCGCATCAATGACTTCGCGGGCTTCGCCGCGGAGGTTGGAGCCAACAGCGACGATGACACCATCGGTGATGGCCACATCGGCTGTGAATCGGTCTGAGCCGGTGCCGTCTACAACGGTCCCGTTGCGAATTAGAAGATCAAACATTGTGGTCCTTTATGAAAT
>JAKZTU010000173.1:0-3803 GCA_047516945.1 Acidimicrobiales bacterium | reverse complement strand
GAGCTGGTCGTGTCGATCACCAACGCCACAGCGCCGTACACCTTTGCATCGTCAACCAGGCAGCGGATCGCTGTCTCGTCGTTTCGCACCGACCGAGCCAACACCTCCTCACCAGTCAAAGTCACCGCACAGGCGTAATGGTCGCCTTTAGCGATGTCGACACCGACGAACACCTCAACACCGACATGAACCGAATCTGACATTACAGAAGCTCCTTTGCTCTGGGATTGATCTGAACTCGGATGCTCCCGGAGCCTGCGCCTCAACCACTTTACATTCAGCCCTAAAGCATGTCCCTGTAAGAGGTCCCAGACACACGACCACAGCAGGCGACAACACCCCCCAAGCCATCAAAAGTGACAGGGGGAAACAGCCCTACCCACCGCGGCGAGCAACCAACCCCGACATTGCCACACCAGGGCCACCAACAAGGTAAAGGGGGGGGGCGAGAGCATCACGCTCCCGACACAGAACAACCGAGGCCACGCAACACTCCTCTCAACGAGACTCATCATCGATCTCAACTTTCTCGGCCCCAACCAGGGCGGGTGCCGAAGCATCCCGAGACGGAGATAATCCTGATAATGCGGGATCAACAACTTCCCTTCGCTCCTCTTGTCACCATGACCTTGACGGATCTGCACGTAGCGGGCCGCCCGACACGGGTGCTCCCCCGTCGAAGGCACTGAACGACCCCCCGAGATTCGCGATGCTCTTCAACCTCACACAGCAACTCCCGTTCGGGATCATCGCCACGGATCGACTCTTCGACCTTTGCGCCACGGGGAGACAGACCCGAGCCGTGCCTCGGAGGCGAACGTCGGCTTAGCTACGTCGTTGCTCGTGTCCATAACGCCTGTTCGATGTAAGTTCCAGAGACGGCCAGCAGGCGGGAGAGCCTATGATCACCACTAACGTCATCAGTCGGACGTTTCGTCTGAAGCACGGCGCCGCTGAAGGCACATGTTTCACCGTTGATGTCGCTGCTCGACAGTACGTCGTCACAGCGCGTCACCTCGTGCCTGACCTGCTAGCAGATGGCGAGGCTGTAGTTGAGATATATCACGATAGTAATTGGAAGCCTCTGCCTGTGCATGTTGCTTGGCTTTCCGAATCCCCAAGGGATGTCGCAGTCCTTGCTCCACAACAGCAGTTATCTCATGCGAAATTGACCCTTGAACCCACATTGGAGGGCCTGGTACTAGGGCAACAGGTCTACTTCCTGGGCTTCGCAGAGCTTGAAGTGCTGGCACTACCAGGCGGTGTGAGATTCCCGATGCCGATACCGCGGCAAGGCATATTCGCTGGACTAATGCCCCAAGACGGGGACGCGATGCTCGTGATTGATGGGCACAACATTCCTGGTTTCTCGGGAGGTCCGGTCGTGTTCATGCCGCAAGACAGTCGTGAGTTCCGACTGGCGGGTGTCATCTCTGCTTATCACTCTCTACGAAGCCCCGTCCTGCGCGATGACAAACCGACTGGGCTGTATGTGAGGGACAACTCCGGTCTTGTCATCGCGTACTCGTTTCAAACGGGGATTAAGCACATCTCAGCGAACCCGACCGGCGCAAGGATTCGGACGGAGTAACCACTGAACATAATTACTCACGTATGTAAGTCCCTTTATTTACGGCGTTGAAGCTAACATCGGAGGGACCGGTCGCGGAACCAGCACCGACCATCATCCCTGGGTGCTACACGACCACCGAGGACGACCCGGCTCCTAGGCACACTAACCGGTTTGCGATAGCGCTACTCTCTGACGGAGCGAACGCAGGCGACAGAGACAAGTACGCGGACTGCAAGTACCTACCTGCGGTGAAACCCGATCCCGACACTCGATCCGACTAGACAAGCCCCGAATGGAAACAGCATGAGCGACACGATTGAACTCGACCTTGACTTGAATGAGGCCAGCGTCGGTGACGGCGACAACATCACCGACTGGTGCCTGCAGCAGTTCCATGACCGTTACGGCGCCCATATCACCAAAGACAACATCTGGGAATACCTGTACGGGGTGATGCACGCCGGTGACTGGCGTGAGCGTTACAAACACGACCTGCAACGCAACCTCCCACGGGTTCCCCTCGCTGATGACTTCGAAGCGTTCAGCGCTGCGGGTAGAGCGCTTATGGACATGCACATCAACTACGAAACCTGCGACGAATACCCGCTGGTCTGTCTGGTCAACAACGAACCAGACGAAGGCGACGCCGGCGACGACGCCTACCGGATCGACAAGAAGATGCGATGGGCTAAAAACGGCAAAGAGACCGACCGGTCAACGCTCGAAATCAACCATCGTTGCAAACTCATCGACATCCCTGACGAAGCTCACCAGTACACCGTGTCGGGCCGCACGCCGCTCGACTGGGCCATCGACAGCCTCCGACGCAAACACGACAAACCTTCCGGTATCACCGATGACCCCAACGGCTGGGACGACTGGGCCGACCAACCATTCAACCTGATCCGTCACCTACGTCGCCTCACCTACATCTCGGTCGAAACCACCCGTATCGTCAACAGCCTCCCAGCCTCGCTCAACGGATAGCACTCACGACCCGATAAGTCGGTGTTGTCGGGAGATATGCGGATCTCAGCTAACGCTTCTTGGTCGCGTCATCCGCGAACAGCGGGCTAGGCACGCGCTGGATGGACTACCCTGCGTGCGCAGCTACAGTTCAGACCGGTGACGAACGTTCACAGCTAGCGAGCCGACGCGCGTTCCGTACACGCCTGGCTGGTTCTCTAAGAACGGATCGGTGCTCTTAGATGAGAGAACCAGAAACCTGTGTGGCGTAACTCGCGGGATTCGACCGGTAGCGGCTGTTACGATTGTTCAATAAATAGCCCACACCTCCCTTCACTACCATGTATGTTCCCACGATCTCCGCGGATCAGTTACCTCGTTGGATGGCCAACGACGACGGTCGTGGTCGTGTGGTTGAGCTTCGTGAGATGTGCAAACAGTGGGCGCTCACCGGCCAAGCTCATCGGGCGGCGATGGTGAACACAGCGCCGCGGCGGTGGCGTTGGTGGCATCGTTTCACGGCTCGTCGTCATGATTTGGCGCGGGTCGCTGCGGTTGTGCATGCGTTGTGTGACCGTGATGATGTCGATGTTCCTGACTGGGTGTGGCGACATCGTTGCCGACGACCGGTTGGTGTGCCTGTCTCACTAGACCCGACGACCCAGTGGGGTCGCTCCGTCGTCGCCGACGCCCCCGACGCTTGCGCGTATCACCAGGTCTGGTTCGATCACTCGATGATCGAGAACATCACTGTGCATGGCTTCCGCTACTAACCAGGCGAACCAACTGTGCGTCGAGAGTGCCCTGAGTGCAACGAGTTCGATGGCGCGCGTCTACGCGTCTTGTTAGCGGAACTAGACGACGAACTCACATCTGAGGGTCTCAGCGAACCGTGTCGCATCGGTTTTTGTGGGCGGCGCAGCCGTTGCGGAGCTGGAAGTCGTCTTCGTGGGGGGCGAACTATCGGGTCTACGGGGCGCACAAGCTCTGGAAAGCCGCCCGGCGCGCTGGCATCGACATCGGCCGCGACCAGGTCGCGCGCCTGATGCGCCTCGCGGGTATCGAGGGAATACGCCGGCGCCGTGTGCGCACCACGCGCCCCGACAGCGGTGCGGTTCGCCCGGCGGACCTCGTTGAGCGGGACTTTTCCGCGACGGAGCCCAACAGGTTGTGGGTCACCGACCTGACCTACGTCGCGACGTGGGCCGGCGTCGCGTATGTGTGTTTCATCGTCGACGCCTACAGCCGCATGATCGTCGGCTGG
>JAKZTU010000172.1:0-6438 GCA_047516945.1 Acidimicrobiales bacterium | reverse complement strand
CGATTCCGACAACATCGAAGTTGTTGATTGCTCGCCCGCGGCTCGTCCGGGACTTGAAGACCCGTTGTTACAGGCGCTTATTGACCGCAACGGTCTTGAGGTTCGGGCCAAGCTTGGTTGGACTGATGTGGCGTTTTTTGCACAGCGGGGTGTTCCAGCGAGCAATTTCGGCCCGGGTGACGCCACTCTCGCGCACACCGCAGGCGAATATTTGGAACGGGCTTGGTTGTTGGACACTCACGCCGCTTTAGTGGATCTGCTTACCAACGGCGCCTAGAGCTTGGGCCTGTGCTGTGCTAGTGCCGTGCAGTGCTGCCTACAGTTTGCGCATTACGGTGACGACCTGACCGAAGATCTGCACGTCGTCTGGGCTGAATACCATCTCGCTCAACTCAGCGTTAGCGGGCACCAGAACCACCGAACCGTCCCGGCGTTGCAGCGTCTTGACGGTGGCCTCGTCACCAGGAATTCCGGCTACCACGATTTTGTTGTCTTCAGCGGTTTGTTGGCGACGGCAGACAACAAAGTCTCCGTCGAAGATGCCCGCCTCGATCATGGAATCACCTCGTACACGCAACATGAAGAGTTCGCCGCTGCCAGTGAGATCTTCGGGCATTGGGATGAATTCCTCGACGTTGCTCTCCGCTAGAACATCAGTACCGGCGGCGACATCGCCGACCAAAGGAACGTGGCGCACGGGCCGGTGCTCAGCGGTGTTGCCGGTGCCCTCATAGTTGACCTGGATCGCTCTAGGTTTCGCTAGGTCACGCCTTAGATAGCCGGCATCTCGGAGGTTGTCGAGATGACACTTGACGGTGGCGGGGGAGCGCAACCCGACCGCTTCGCCGATTTCGCGCACGGACGGGGGATACCCGCGATCGTGGACGTGAGAGACAATCACATCGAGGATCTCTCGCTGACGGGTTGTGAGCGTGTCGGACATTTTCGCCTCCGTGGGTGAGGTCGCCTCGGTGGGTGACTTCCGCGAAATTAAAAGCTTGTTGGTTGACAACGAACAAATGTTCGTGTTCAATGGTATCGAACGGATGTTCGACAGACATATGTTCGCCAAACATTCGTTCGATGTCAAGCACCTTTTCGAGATTCTCACCGAAACCACTTATACGCCGGTGAGTGTCACACCCCAGGAGCACAGTGGAGTCATGACTGCAATTCTTGCCTACCCAGCAAATCCCCCTTCTGTTCGCCCGCGTGCCACAGTTCCGCCCAGGGTTGGGCCGGTCCGTGCTCATGGCCCCCGTGCTCATGACCCCCGTGCTCATGACCCCCATGCTCATGACCGAGGCGTCGTTCAACCCGCTGAGGTGTATCGGCGCCGCCGTCTGCTTGTGCTAGCCGTCGTCTTGTCGTTGCTTGTTGGTCTTTGGTCGTTCGGCCGTTCGGCGCAGTCGGCTACTACACATGAGACCCGGTCTCCTGATGCGATTGTCGTGGTTGTGCAACCGGGCGACACACTCTGGGCTATCGCCTCATGGCTTGATCCAGGCTCCGACCCTCGCTCGCTAGTCGAAGCGCTCAGCGGCATTGCCGGTTCCGACACGTTGCAGCCGGGTCAGCGGTTGGTAATCCCCAGTCACCTGCTCGAGTGAGGCGGCGGGGATGATGATTCGCACATCATGCCCGTGTGTAGCGAGCAAAGAGCAGATCGTCTTCGGTAAGCAATCGGCTCAGGCGCATTTGCACGGGGATGGCTTGCTCGGCGCCCGTAACGATGCGAGACGAAGTTCCGCCGGCGAGGATCGGCGAGATGCTTATGCACATCTCATCAACGAGCCCTGCCTCCACCATCTGTCCATTCCAAGTTGGCCCGCCTTCACAGAGCACCACGGCGGCACCCCGCTTGTGAAGTTCGTTGAGCACTGCGTCGGGTTGCGGTCTGGGCATGGGGAGGCGAACAATTTCGGCGTTGAGAGCGGCGAGCTTCTCCGGATCTGCTTGTTCGCCGGTGATGACGAGCGGGCGCTGCTGGTCCGTTCGTTGGTCGTCCGCGATGGCGTCGGCAAACGCCGGAATCGTCGGGTCGACAGCTCCGCTGGCAGTCAAGATAGCCAAGCGGGGGACTGCGGAACGACCAGTTCTCAGTCGGCGCTCAACTGCAGCCTCGTTTCGTTTCGGAGTTCCGTAGCTCTCAGCGCCGGCGGTGCCAGATGCGACCAAAATCCAATCACAGCTAGCTCGTACCGCGCGAAACACGGCGCTGTCTGCGGGTCCTCCGAGGTCACCGCTCAGGCCCTTGATGGCAGTGGCGCCGTCAAGGCTGGCGATCATATTGACCATGACCCACGGGCGGTTCAACGGTGCTGGCCGAGGATCGTCCAGATAGATGTCAAGCGGGTCAACGCCTTCGATCCAGGTGGGAAGAATCTGCTGCACTGCCGCCGACCTTACCGTTTCGAGTCCCGTTTTTGCAGGGTCCCGCCGACGACAACCACACACGCTTTACGTTGTCCACCGCAGGAGGCGAACTTGTGGATATAACCCGTAGAAATCCACAACTAAATCAGGTTGTCATCCACTTCTCATCCACAAGCAAGTGGCCGTAGAGTTGTCTCCGCTGTGTGGTTCGGATCGCCAGGATGGTGGTGCGAAACGTCTCAGACGAGAGTCGAATCAGTTCCTTGGGGGTACCAAGTAGGGAATGTGGGATCCGCCGCAGACTCGTCTTCCCCCTAACCCGGGAAGATCCGACCACACAGCAAACCTAAGTACGCAATCCTCATCTTGAAAAATTTTTTACTCGCAAAAATGATCGAGCTACTCTGTTTATGACGGCGCTCGAAAGGAGCCCCGCCATATGACGCTTGTATCTGAGCGAGCCAGCCTCGGCATCCGTCGCCGCTTCACGGTCCAAGGCTCCGATCCGTTCACGGACGTGGAATGGGAACATCGCGAAGCGCGGCTGATCGACCATCGTGATGGTTCTGTGACCTTTGAGCAGCTCGCAGTGGAAGTACCCAGTTCCTGGAGCCAGAACGCAACCAACATCCTGGCCCAGAAGTATTTCCGCGGGACCCTCGGCAACCCCGAGCGCGAGTCGTCGCTGCGCCAGGTCGTTTCTCGGGTGGTCAACACGATTACAGCCTGGGGCGAGCGTGATGGTTACTTCGTTGATGCCGAGGAGGCAGACAGCTTCCGAGCCGAACTTGTCCACCTGTTGGTCAACCAGAAGGCGGCGTTCAACTCGCCGGTCTGGTTCAACATCGGTGTGGAGGGCGTTCCTCAACAGGCGTCGGCATGCTTTATTTTGTCGGTCGACGACAACATGGAGTCGATCCTCAACTGGTATGCCGAGGAGGGCCGGATCTTCAAGGGAGGAAGCGGAGCCGGAGCGAACCTCTCACGCATCCGCGCTTCAATGGAAGGCCTTGCTGGTGGTGGCACTGCTAGTGGCCCGGTGAGCTTTATGCGCGGCGCCGATGCCTCCGCGGGCACGATCAAATCTGGAGGCAAGACCCGCCGTGCCGCCAAGATGGTGATTCTTGATGCCGATCACCCCGATGTCGAAGAGTTCATCTGGTGCAAGGCGCGTGAAGAACGAAAGGCACATGCGCTGAAGGTAGCTGGTTTCGACATGAGCCTGGACGGAATGGATATTCACTCGGTCCAGTACCAGAACGCCAACAACTCCGTGCGTGTAACCGATGAGTTCATGCAAGCCGTCCTCGACGACTCCGACTGGGCTTTCACTGCTCGCGGCGATGGTTCGGTGACTCGCACGGTGAAGGCCCGCAGCTTGTTGCGTCAAGTTGCTGAAGCGTCCTGGGAGTGTGCTGATCCCGGGATCCAGTTCGACAGCACCATCAACCGTTGGAACACCGCGGCCAACACCGGACGTATCAACGCCAGCAATCCCTGCTCGGAGTATCTGCATCTGGATGACTCGGCCTGCAATTTGGCATCGCTCAACTTGCTGGCATTCCACGGCGGCGACGGCGTCAACGGTTTCGATATCGAAGGGCTCGCTCATGCGGTGAGGATTGTTTTCACCGCCCAAGAGATCTTGGTTGGCAACGCCGATTACCCCACCGACAAGATTGCCCACAACGCCCGAGATTTCCGTCAACTAGGCCTCGGCTACGCCAATCTTGGTGCGTTGTTGATGACTCTGGGGCTGCCCTACGACTCGGACGCAGGGCGTGCGGTAGCCGCTTCGATAACCGCGCTGATGACCGGAGAGGCCTATTGCCAGTCGACGAGACTGGCGGCACGCATGGGTTCTTTCAGCGGATTCAACGAAAATCGTGAACACATGTTGCGAGTTCTCGACCAGCACCGCGCAGCGGTAGCCGACATCGACGAAAACCTTGCGCCGACTCCCATTCTTGAGGCCGCGCAACAGGCCTGGGATCAAACCTGTGAGTTCGCTGCGACCCGTGGCGTCCGCAATGCGCAGGCCACCGTCTTGGCGCCCACCGGAACCATCGGCCTGCTTATGGACTGCGATACAACGGGCGTGGAACCCGACCTTGGGCTGGTGAAGTTCAAGCGTCTGGTTGGCGGCGGGACGATGAGCTTCGTGAACCAGTCGGTGCCTCACGCTTTGCGCAACCTCGGTTACAGCCCCGATGCGGTTGAAGCCATCGTCGCCTACATCAACACCCACCACAACGCGGTCGGAGCCCCCGGACTTGATCCCAGTGATCTTGCGGTATTCGCCTGCTCATTGGGCAGCGACCCGATCCACTACCTCGGTCATCTAAAGATGATGGGAGCGGTGCAGCCGTTCATTTCTGGAGCGATCTCCAAGACGGTCAACCTGCCAGAAGAGGCCACGATCACCGATATCGAATTGCTGCTTATTGAGTCCTGGCAGATGGGGCTCAAAGCCGTTGCGCTCTACCGCGACAACTGCAAGGTCGCACAACCGCTCTCCACTGGAGTCGCGACACCCGGCGGCGCTGAGAACGGCTCAAATAAAAGCGCGGCGGACGGTTCGGGAACCCTCACTCTTGACGGTTGGAACAACTCCACTAAAGAAGTTGGCTCGACTAGCCGCAGCACTACGAAGCGACCCGAGAGCACCGTGGAAAAGCCCGTAAATCAGCCGGTGCGGGAGCGTTTGCCCCGGACCCGCACCAGCGAAACGTTCGAGTTTCGAGTGGCAGATTGCAAGGGCTTTGTCACGGTCGGCCTGTACGCAGACGGACGACCAGGCGAAATCTTCGTGCGTGTCTCGAAGCAAGGTTCCACCTTGGCAGGGATTATGGACGCGTTCGCCATTTCGCTCAGCCACGGTCTCCAATACGGAGTGCCGCTGAGCGCTTTCGTGCAGGCTTTCGTGGGTATGCGGTTCGAACCCGCGGGGATGACCGACGATCCAGAGATTCGCATCGCCAACAGTCTGATGGACTATCTGTTCCGCAGGCTCGCAGTCATGTATTTGAGCGATGATGAACGCTCCCGTCTTGGAATATTCACCACCGACGAGCGAGTCCAACCGACTCTGCCCGGGGTTGAAGAGCAGGTCACCAAGACTGTGCAGGGATCCGATATTCCGCCTCACCGAGCAACCTCAGCTTCGGCGGCTCAACTAGCGTTCGAGGTTGACGGCGGTTCAGGTGCGCCATTTTGCATGTCGTGTGGGGTTCGGATGCGAAGAGCCGGCGCCTGCTACGTATGCGGTGACTGCGGCACCACCAGCGGTTGTAGTTAGACGGTTGTAGTTAGAGGCGAGCGACCCGCCTGAGATCACGGTTGCCAACAGATGTGGGCCATACTGCGCCTATGACCGACAGCGACCGGCAACCCAAGGCGGCCACCTCTCATACTTCACGGCGCAACGCGGCTGTTGCCGCAGTGCTGTCCCTTGATGACCCCGGCGATTTCGCGCGTGCCAGTCGAGGGCTGATCGCCACCCACCCGACCGGAGTCATTGAAGCGCCGCACGGCATTGCCTGGGATGTTTCTCGCCATGATTTCAACCGGGGAGACACGCCTGCTCCACCCTCGGTAAATCCGAGCCTCTGGCGTCAAGGTCAACTCAACGCCATTCATGGTTTGTTCGAAGTGGCCGACGGCGTTTGGCAAGTCCGCGGCTACGACATCTCGAATATGACGCTGATAGCGAGCGACCACGGTTGGCTGATCGTTGATGTTCTGACAACCGCTGCAACTGCGGCGGCTTGCCTTGAATTGGCCAACAATGTGCTTGGCCATCGGGAGGTTCAGGCTGTGATCTATACACACAGCCACGCCGATCACTTCGGCGGGACCCATGGTGTCACCACTCAAGAGGCGGTTGACGCCGGCGATGTTCGCATCATCGCGCCAGATGGGTTCCTGCGCGAGGCGGTCAGCGAAAACGTGATCGCAGGCCCGGCGATGGGTCGCCGGGCGGGTTATATGTTCGGGCCTTTGCTGACACCGGGTCCGTTGGGCCATGTCGATTCTGGCCTCGGCAAGATTATTCCTCGGGCC
>JAKZTU010000171.1:0-3306 GCA_047516945.1 Acidimicrobiales bacterium | reverse complement strand
CCGAGGTACAGGCGGGCCACGATCTCGTCGGGTCCGTGCGCGCCACCCATAGTCTCGCCGAGACCGGTATCGACGTAGTTGGCTGTATCGGTGAAGAACGAGGCGATCACGTCCCAGTCGTGGGAGTAGAGGGCGTCCCAGTAGCGGGCGACGATCCTCTTGTTGCGTTCTTGGATGTTCTCAGCTTGATCGGCGCTCACCGTCTGTCCTCCTCGAGTCGGACCGAGTGCGTCTCAGCCCGACCCGAAGAGTAGAGCCCAAGGGCGGGGGCGTGCCCATCGAGCCGATCTAATCGTCTGAGTCAACCGGATCGTCCGGGTCAACCGGGTCGCCCGAGTCTGAGCTTGTGTCATCGTTTGAGTCCGGGTCGCTTGATTCGCCTGGGGCCTCGGGTCCGGCGTTGCGCTTACGGATGCGTCGTCGAATCAGCCAAGCAGCCACGGCGACGAAGGGCAGGAAGGGTAGGACTGTGCCGAAGATGATCAACCCCACCGAACCCAGGGTGGTCAGCATGGACCAGCCCGAAGAAAACGAATCCGAGAATCCAGGAAGCGGGTCTTCGACGCTGGCTTCCAAATACACATAGTCACGCACCTCAAGCTCAGCCTCTTCGTTCTGAGGCAACAAGGTGGCCGCTGGAACTGCAGTGGCGACGACCTCAATTTCCCGTCCCCGACTGGTGTTGATCCGACGCACGAAACCGTCGGTGGCTTCGATTTCAACCACAGCAATCAAGGACTCCCCGGGTTCCATGGCGTTGAGATCGCCGCTGCGCACGGTCAGGTCGTCGATCCGGAGCCGGAAGGTTGGCACGTTGATGTCGACACCGGTGAGAACGTCATCGCCGATGTTGCGGACCTCTATGCACAGAACCGCTTCGTCGTTGGCTTCTATGGTCAGATCAGAGAACCCGGGGCAGGCGTCCTCTTCGTCTTCGCCGAGCCAGGCCACCATGTCGATGGCGGCGTCGGGAACGTCGGGACGTAGTTCGGTGATGGTCACGGTGATAGTGGCGAGGCTGACCTGGTTCTGGAGCGTTCTGAGTCGGCCTTTCAGCTGTTCAAGGAGTGTCTCCCGCTCAAGTAACTGCTGTTCGAGTTCGACGATGCCTTTGACATCGGAGGCGTTGCTGATGAGCGCTCGCACACGTTCCACGCTCAGTTGGGCAGTTGTGATGCGGCTCTCAAGATCAACAACCCTCTCGGTCACGTCGTCGGTGTGAATTGACTGGTGCTCAACTTCGCCGACGCCTTCCAAGGCGCGCATCGCTCTATCAAAGTCCTCGGGGTAGACCTTGTATGTCAGGACCGTATGGGGTCGTGACCCCGCTACTGTGCTTTGCCCGAACAAGAAACCGCCGACCTCGGCGATTGCTTCGTTGGCTCTGGTAGTCGCTGCGGGCACGTCTTCGACGCGGATTTCGATTTCGGCGGTGTAGATGATCTGCCGGCCGATGCTGATCGGGGAGATCTCGGGAACGGCCAACCCGTCGCCTCCGCTAGCAGCCGCTTCTGCAGCCATGTCGTCGCTGTCTTCGGCCATGTCGCCGTCGTCGAAGTCGGCTTCTGTGGCCGCTGGCGAGTCATAGCTTGCGTCGGCCATATCGTCGCCGTCGTTCCCAGCATCTTCGTCGTTGACGGTCAGGAAGGCGGTGGTTTCTGAGTCGTCGCCGTCGACGATTCCGCATGCACCGAGCAGCAGGATGAACCCAAGCAGGGCAACGGCCCAACGCAATGAGCGCCAACGTATCGAGCGTGTCGTGGACTTGGTCATTCGGAATCCCCTTTGAGTGGGTTGGACCCGCGTGGTGTCGGATCTGACTATCAGATGAGACGGTCGTTCTCAACGATTAGTTCCCATGTCTCGCGATTGACGCAGGTTCGTCACAGAAACGCAGCATTTGAGCTCTCGCCGTTTGTGAGCGCGAGGGGGTTGCGTCGGTAAGGTCGCGACATGACAAAGAGAGAAATTCACATTCGCACTTGTCACCTTTGCGAGGCGATGTGTGGCCTTGAACTCCATGTCGAAGACTGTGAGGTGAAGCTGACCCGCGCCAACCGCGACGATGTTTGGTCGAAGGGCTATCTCTGTCCCAAAGGCACCACGCTCGGTCACCTCCACACTGATCCCGACCGGCTCCGTGTACCGCTGGTTCGCAACGCCGCCGGAGAGCACAAAGAAGCCAGCTGGGATGAAGCGTTTGCCCGAGCTGAGGAGTTGATGTCGGGCGTGATCGCAAAGCACGGCAAGGAAGCCGTGACGATCTACATCAGCAACCCGGCAGCTCACAACTATTCGATCAGCCGTTACACCGGCCTGATGATGGGACTCGCCGACTTGCCTGGTCCGATCTATTCGGCGGGCACCGTTGACCAATGGCCCAAAAACGTGACCTGTTGGACTATGTACGGGCATCCGTGGCGTATCCCCGCACCGGATCTCCCCAACACAGATTTCATCGTCGTGCAGGGCGCAAATCCGCATGCCAGCCAGGGTTCTTTGCTTGCTTGTCCCGATGTGTTGGGAGAGCTCGACAAGGTCCGTGAGCGTGGCAAGGTCGTGGTGATCGACCCTCGCCGCACCGGCACCGTCAAACACGCAGACCAGTGGCTGCCGATCTATCCGGGCACGGATGCGGCGTTGCAGTTGGCGGTGGTGCAGGTGCTGTTCGAGGAAGGTCTAGTTGATCTGGGCCATCTCAGCGACAAGGTCCGCAACGTTGACGAGGTTGAGCGAGTAGCCCGCGACTTCACACCCGAACGGGTCGCTGCCACATGTGGTGTGACAGCAGCCGAGATTCGCACTCTGGCGAGGGAGTTCGCGGCAGCGGATCGGGCCTGCTGGTATGCCCGAATCGGTACCTGCAACCAAGAGTTCGGGACGCTGGCGTCGTGGTTACCTGACGTGATCAATGCGCTCACCGGCAATCTCGACAGCGAAGGCGGCCTGATGTGGGGCAAGCCGATTGCTTGGTCAGCGACCCTTGCGCCGCGAGACCAGCCAATAGAGTTCGGTAAGTTCCACAGTCGTGTGCGAGGCGCGCCGGAGGTCATGGGGCAGTTCCCGGTGTCCTGCATGGCCGAGGAGATCGCCACGCCGGGCGAAGGCCAACTGAAGGCTCTGGTTACGGTGGCCGGTAATCCGGTGATTTCAGCACCCGATTCGGGCAAGCTCGACGAAGCCCTGCCGATGCTCGATTGCATGATCGCGATTGACAACGCCTTGAACGAGACCACGCGGCACGCCGATGTGATCTTGCCGGGTTTGTCGCCTCTCGAACAGCCCCATTACGACGAGCTGTTGTGG
>JAKZTU010000170.1:0-14688 GCA_047516945.1 Acidimicrobiales bacterium | reverse complement strand
GCACAGGACTTGCAGACCTGGGTTGCCAAATCGTTGGCACCATACAAAGTCCCCACATTTTGGGATGTTCGTAGCGAACCGCTGCCCCGCAACGCCGCAGGAAAAGTAGTGAAAGACGCGCTCAGCGGTCAACGCGAGTTCACCGCCCTCGAAGATTGACTCCTACGGCGCTGTGATGGATCTACGACCGGGTCTTGCCGCTCTCTTGATCCTCTTCGCAACAGCGTGTTCGGCAGACAAGATCAGTGTCGCGCCGCTTGACGAGGGCATCGCTTCTCCACAGACGACCGAACAGAGTACGACCGAACGAAGTATCGATGAGCTGGTCCCGTCAAATACTGAGCCGCAAACCTCAACGGCAGACCAAAACGCCGGTAACTGTGTGGCAGACCCTCAACTTTGGTCGTTCGATTCCGCTGGATCGACCAAATTCAGCAACCAGGCAGCATCACTAGAAGGCCACATTGCGCGAAGCCCGCTGATCGTCGCCGGCCAATTAATTCGGCAACTTCCATACACAATCGAAGGGACCGCTCTGGATATCAAGCTACTTGGTGTTGTCGGATTGCAGGAATATGACCGCGCGAAACTGGAAACTATCTGGGTGCCTGGAACGTTTTCCGACTCAGGAATTTTGGGCGACAGCTTTGTGGCGTTCCTCACCGGAGACACGATCCAGTATTCGAATCGTCTTGCAGGTTCTGCCTGGGTGGTCCATCTGGAGGGATTGTGGATCGAATGCGACGGTGAGGTCATCGGTATCAGCGCTGGACCCAACGGGTCTGCTCAAGCAATAACACTCGATGACCCGATGACAACGGATGAACTGTGGAGCGTCGTCTCCAACTCCGGTCTGCCCCACCTCACCCCATGGTGGGCACGCGAATAGACCATTGGGATCCTCGACGACTCAGCCGGGTCCTGCGCACCGTATCCTGAGACAAGGCACCCGAGCAGTTCAACAAAAAGAGAGTCAGGCATGAGCGAACCCAAAACACTGAGCGAAAAAATCTGGGATCGCCATGTTGTCAGCGCGGGGACCGATGGTGAACCCGACCTGCTTTATATCGACTTGCATCTGATACATGAAGTCACGTCGCCGCAAGCTTTCGATGGTCTGCGTATCAGCGGCCGCAAAGTCAGGCGACCCGACCTGACCGTCGCCACCGAAGATCACAACGTGCCCACCGCCGACATCGACAAGCCGATAGCTGATGAGATCAGCCGGGTCCAGGTTGAGACTCTGCGCCGCAATACCAGCGAGTTTGGTGTGATCAACTATCCGATGGGGCACGCCAAACAAGGAATCGTGCATGTGATCGGCCCTGAACAGGGACTTACGCAGCCCGGTATGACAATCGTTTGTGGCGACTCTCACACGGCCACCCACGGTGCTTTCGGTGCGATCGCCTTCGGAATCGGTACCAGCGAAGTTGAACACGTTCTGGCAACCCAGACACTGTTACAGGCCCGGCCCGGAACGATGGCGATCACCGTCGACGGTCAACTAGCCGAGGGAGTGACGGCCAAAGACGTGATCCTGGCGATAATCGGCCGGATCGGCACCGGCGGAGGGATCGGCAAAATCATCGAATATCAGGGCGAAGTGATCAGCGCACTCACGATGGAAGGCCGCATGACGGTGTGCAATATGTCGATCGAGGGCGGAGCCAAAGCCGGGTTGATCGCACCCGACGACACCACCTTCAGCTATCTCGAAGGACGCGAAAAAACACCCATTGGTTCAGCATGGGAAGCCGCGCTGGATGATTGGCGCCAACTTCCGAGCGACCCCGACGCTGCCTTCGACGAATATGTGACGCTTGACGGAAACGAAATCGCTGCGCAGGTGTCCTGGGGCACCAACCCCGCCCAGGTCATGCCACTACATGGTGCCATCCCCACACCCGATTCGTTCGATGATCCGGCCACACGCGACTCCGCAGCCCGAGCGCTGCAATATATGGGACTCCAGGGCGGAACACCGATGCGCGAAGTGCCGGTCGACACGGTCTTCATCGGTTCATGCACCAACAGCCGGATCGAAGACCTGCGAGACGCCGCCGCCGTCGCAGCGGGACGCAAAGTTGCCTCCGGTGTGCGCACACTGGTTGTGCCTGGTTCCGGTCAAGTCAAAGAACAAGCCGAAAACGAAGGACTGGACGAGGTCTTTCGGGCTGCGGGTTTCGACTGGCGTGAACCAGGTTGCTCGATGTGTTTAGCGATGAATCCCGACAAGCTCCAACCAGGGGAACGGGCTGCTAGCACCTCCAACCGCAACTTCGAAGGACGCCAAGGCCGCGGCGGACGCACCCATCTGGTGTCCCCCGCAGTCGCCGCCGCTACCGCAATCGCCGGAACGTTCGCCACCCCAGCCGACCTCAAATAACCGGCGCCACACGACTCCCAGAAGGAATTTGATCGAATATGAAAGCAGTACGCATCGTCACCGGCACCGCGCTACCCCTAGACCGGGCCGACGTTGACACCGACCAGATCATCCCCAGCGACTGGCTCAAACGCGTGGAACGCACCGGTTTCGAAAAAGGCTTGTTCTCGGAATGGCGCGACGACCGCGATTTTGTGCTCAACCAAGAACAATACGCGACAGCCAACATTCTTGTCGCCGGCCTTAACTTCGGCACCGGTTCATCACGTGAACATGCTGTTTGGGCTATACAGCAATACGGTTTCGAAGCAGTCATCTCGCCACGGTTCGCCGACATTTTCCGCAACAACTGCACCAAAAACGGTTTAGTGCCTGTCACAGTCGGCGCCGAGTTCAACGCCGCGTTGATGCAAGCGGTGCTTGATGACCCAACTTTGGAAATCACCATTGATGTTGAACGCCTAAGCGTTGAAGTGCCGGCAATCGGGCTTGAAACGTCGTTCCCGCTCGCTTCAGGCATCCAACAACGGTTCTTGGAAGGGCTTGACGACATCGGATTGACGATGCGCCACCTCGAAGAAATAGCGGCGTACGAAACGAAACGCCCAGCTTGGATACCCACAAGCTGAGGACCCTGCTGAGAATGCTCTAGCCGATCCGCTACCCTCTAAGTCATGCCCGCCACACTAGGTCGCATGGCCCGACTGTTCAGAATCGGCGTTGTTGTTGGTTTCGCGGTTGGTATTCTGCGCGCTCTGCGGCGTCGCCGCGCACCGGAAGTGACCGGCAGCGCCACATGGCAGCCACTCACCGACACCCCGGCTCCAGCCCCCAGGGACGGCCCGGTTCAATTCACGCCTGCAGGGGTTGAACCAGTAGACGGGGTCTGCCCACCCGGTTATCCGATCAAAGCCAAGTCTTCTTCGAAAATTTTTCATGTACCAGGCGGAAGTTCCTATGAACGGACGGTCCCTGACCGCTGTTACGCCAACGAAAGCGACGCTGAAGCAGACGGCTACCGCAAAGCCCGCCGCTAACACAACAAGCTGGTAGTCATGCACCTTTGCTGTTGCTTGAACGGGTTTAGTTGACCGCAAACGGCACCGGCTCGCCGGCAAGAGCCAACTGCACCTGCTCAGCGATGGTGATCCCCGCGGCGTGCTGAGCTTCAGCCGTGTTGGCACCAAGATGCGGGGTTACCACGATCCCGTCCACACCCAACAGCGGTGAATCCAGTGCCGGTTCAACGTCGAACACGTCAATCGCAGCGCCCGCAATCGTGCCGGAACGAACCGCGGACGCAAGAGCCTCCTCGTCGATAACACCACCGCGTGAAACATTCACGATCCGTAAAGACGGCTTAGCCTTAGCCAGCATCTCGGTGCCGATGAGACCGATCGTCTCGGGTGTTTTCAGCAGATGCATGGTCACAAAATCGGAGCGGGCCATCAACTCATCAAGCTCAATAAGCTCCGCGTTGACCTTGTCGGCAATCTCTTGGGTTATGTACGGGTCGTGCGCCACGATTGTCATGCCGAACGCCAAGGCACGCTCCGCAACCAGCGAACCGATACGGCCCAAGCCAATAACGCCGAGCGTCTTACCAGCAAGTTCCACACCCTGCCACTGCGATCGCTCCCAGCGACCAGCTTGCAGGGCCGCATGCGCCTGGGGCACGTTGCGCGCCTGCGCCAACAACAAGGCCATCGAATGTTCAGCGGCCGAGGTGACATTCGACAGCGGCGCATTGACCACAATCACGCCGCGTTTTGTGGCTTCAGCCACATCAACGTTGTCGACACCCACACCAGCACGACCCACCACAAGCAGATCGGTACCAGCGGTTAGCACTGCCGCGTCGACTTGGGTGGCCGAGCGAACAATAAGCGCCGACGCACCCGCCACCGCTTCGCACAACTTCTCCGGCGACAAACCGAGTTGCACATCCACATCGTGGCCCGCCGAGCGAAGCAGATCCAAACCCGCCTCAGCAATCGTTTCCGACACCAAAACACGTTTCATCAAAACCACCTTGAACTATTGCAGTCACAGGCCATCTGAGAGCCTGGGCTAGCGGCCAACCGGGCGATTCTATTCATTGTTTCTTGCTCCCGCTGTCAGATCAGCAGGACTGAAACCGAGAACTTCGCCAAAAAATTCGAGTTCCGCTTCCAAGGCGCGCACAATGTTGTCGGCTTGACGAAATCCGTGTTGCTCGCCAGGAAACAACAAGTACGCCACCTTGACGCCTTTCGATTTGAGGGCCGAGACGATCATTTCCGACTGTGAAGGCGGCACAATCACATCCTCAGCGCCTTGCAACACGATCAGCGGCACGTCGATGCCGTCCACATGGTTGATCGGGGAACGCTCAACGTAAACGGCCTTGTCGGCGGGATAGGGACCTACGAGCGTGTCGAGGTAACGCGACTCGAACTTGTGCGTATCAGTAGCTAAAGCTTCCAGATCCGCAATGCCATAACGACTTGCCCCCGCCGAGAACACATCATGAAACGCCAACGCGGCCAAAACAGTGAACCCACCCGCGCTGCCACCCCTAATCATTAAACGTTTCGGATCGACATCACCTCGCCCGGCTAGGTATTGAGCGGCGGCGACACAGTCGGCCACATCGGCGACACCCCACTGTCCATCAAGTGATTTCCGAAAGGCCGTGCCGTAACCGGTAGAACCGCGATAGTCCACGTCGACCACTGCGATTCCTCGCGAAGTCCAATAAAGAATTCCCGGCCGAAGTTCGCGGCGGGCCTGGGCTGTGGGGCCACCATGCGCCAGCACCATCAAAGGCGGGCGCTCGCCATCGGGCCCAACATGTTCGGGATTCGTCGGCGCATAAAACAGCCCGTGAGCCACTATGTCATCCCCATCGCCGTCATCCCCATCGCCGGGGCCGCTTGGGAACGTGATCCATTCGGGCTCAACCAGATAGCCCTGTTTAAACGGAAGAGGCCTTGAAGGTCGGATCACTTCACGGCTCAACCCGCTCGCATCAGCGCTGAGACGAATCACCTCGGTCTCGTGACCGTAACCCGAACCGACGGCCACCACCGCCCCGGGACCAGCCGATAGCGAAGTAATAGAACTATCGATCATCGACATAGTGCTGCCGTCGACAATCAGTTCATCACCAGTCGGCATGCCGGCAACAGCAAAAACCTGTTCGTCGCCGGAACTCGTGGGCCGCGCGGCCCAGCGCTGCATACCAAACACCCAAGGAGGTGTGGCGATCTCAAACGGGCCGCCAACGACCCGTGAAAGCGCGCCACCGCTCAGATCCACGTCATAGAGGTTCCACCAACCTTCGTGATCGCAACAGACCCGCAACCCGTCGATGCCGAAGTCGGGTTCGCAGTAGCTCGCCTCATCGAACTGCCCCACGGTGAGGATTTCCCCGTTGAGTCGCCCGTCAGCAAACGGGGCGATGTGCAGCCGAGTCGAATCCCAGCCCATGTTGGGGTGATCCCAAGAAATCCAGGCCAGCAGATCGCCAGCCGGTGAAAGGCGCGGCGACATCACAAAATCGGCATCAGAGAACAGGACGTTGATTTCAGCGGTGCCGTTGTTTGCCACTGCCACAACTTCGTTGGCCGGCTCACTCCCGGCGTGGTGGCGCTCTCGCACGATCACGCACCAGCGGCCGTCAGCTGTGACTCTGCCATCGGCATAGCGGTCGGCCCGGGAGACTGCCGGTTCATCAGTCAGATAGCGGACCCGGCCCTGTCGGTTGATCAGACGCAGGCGCTGGTCGGCGAAGTCGACATAAAACAACTCACCGTTGTGCGGCCACCAGGCTCCGCCGCCGTATTCGTGAACCAGCGTGCGCACGTTGGCATCTGTCGGCGTGTGTTCGGTGGCGGTGCGGGCAGGGATTGAGTAACGCATCACCGCCGTGCGCCCGCCTTCTTCTGGCCGGGTTTCCGACCACCAGATCAAGCCAGGATCGACAGGATCCGCCCGAACCTCCGAAATCTGAACAGCTCCTCCCACCAGGTCGCCAGCACTGATCGATGAAGACCAAGCTCCGTAGGGGGTGACGCGTCGCTCAGGTGACTGATCCACTTGAGTAGACACCGGATCAGCCGTTGAGATAGTCGACGATGCGGCCCACACCCTCACCGAGATCATCATCGCCGAGCGCGAATGAGAGCCGGGCTCCGCCAGCGACACCGAACGCTTCGCCCGGCACGATCGCCACCTTGATCTGCTCAAGCATCAACTCGGCCAACTCAATCGTGGTCGTCGGCGTTACCCCGCCATAGTTGCGCCCGAGCACTCCCGTTAAGTCGGGATAGGCGTAAAAAGCACCTTGGGGTTCGGGGCACCAAACGCCATCGATGCCACTCAGCAACCCGTACATGGCTTTGCGACGACGATCGAAAGCTTCTCGCATCCGTTCCACGGCATCGAGCGGACCCGAAACCGCGGCAAGCGCGGCGGCTTGAGAAACATTGGCAACATTGCTGGTGCAGTGCGATTGCAGGTTTTGCGCCGCTTTGATCACATCGGCCCGACCGATCATCCAACCGACCCGCCATCCAGTCATGGCGTAGGTCTTGGCCACGCCGTTGAGCACAATGCACTTATCGCGTAACTCGGGTACGACCACTGGCATTGAATGGTGTTCGTTGTCGCCATATACGAGGTGTTCGTAAATCTCGTCGGTTAAGACCCAGAGACCGTGCTCGACAGCCCAGCGCCCGATTGCCTCGATCTCCTCTCGGGGATACACGGCCCCTGTCGGATTCGAGGGCGACACAAAAACGAGTGCCTTGGTTTGTTCGGTGCGTGCGGCTTCAAGTTGCTCCAGCGAGGCCCTGAATCCATCGACCGCTTCGGTCAACACGGGAACCGTTACGCCCCCAGCCAGCGCGATCGGCTCGGGATAGGTGGTCCAATACGGCGCAGGCAACAGCACCTCGTCACCGGGGTTCAACAGAGCCTCAAAGGCGTTGTACACGGCGTGCTTTCCGCCGTTGGTTACCAATACGTCTGCAGCGGAACATGGCAGGCCGCTGTCGCGCATGGTCTTGGCGGCGATGGCCTCCTTCAGTTCAGGGAGGCCACCTACAGGCGAGTACTTGTGCATTTTCGGGTTGCGGCAGGCTGCTATGGCCGCTTCCACGATGTGTTCGGGAGTGGCGAAGTCCGGTTCTCCCGCGCCAAAACCGATGACTGGTTCACCTGCGGCTCGTAGTGCTTTGGCTTTGTTGGAGACGGCGAGAGTCGCCGAGGGTGCGATGGCGGACACCCGGGTTGAAATGCGGTCAGTAGACATACCGCGGGAGGCTAGCGAGATGCCCACGCCGCGTGCAGGAAATTCTGTTTGAAGATCCGCGAAATACCCGCCGAAACCTCCGTTTTGCTGCCAAGATTGGCGCCGTGACAATTCCCGACATCATCATTCCTGCCGACCTGCTCCCTGTTGATGGACGATTTGGGAGCGGGCCGACCAAGGTTCGTCCCGAAGCTCTCAAAGCTCTGAGCGCTCGTGCTACCGACTATATGGGCACCTCGCATCGCCGGATGCCGGTGCGCTTGGAGGTCGCCGAACTCCGTAACGGTATTGCTGAGCTCCTTCGTGCCCCTGACGGCTATGAAGTCGTGGTGGGCAACGGTGGTGCCACGGGTTTTTGGGATTGCGCCACGTTTAGTTTGATTGACGAGCGCAGTCACCATCTCTGTTTCGGTGAGTTCAGCGGCAAATTCGCTCGAGGTGTTGGGGGGGCACCACATCTGCGTGCCCCCTCAGTGGTGACCTCCGATTTTGGAACTCACCCCCCGCTGGTTGCTGTGGAGGATGTCGACGCCTACTGCTATCCCCACAACGAGACATCAACCGGTGTGATGCTGAACCCGACCCGGGTCGACGACGAAGGCGCACTGATGCTGGTCGACGCAACCTCTGCGGCGGGCGGTTTGATGTTCGACGGTGGCGCTACCGACGCCTACTATTTCGCGCCGCAAAAGGCGATGGCCGGTGACGGTGGTCTGTGGATCGCCATGCTGTCACCGGCGGCAATCGAACGTGTCGAACGCATTGCCGCGAGCGACCGTTGGATTCCCCCGACGCTCGACCTCAAATTGGCTATCGACAACTCTCGCAAAGATCAGACCTACAACACGCCCTCTTTGGCAACGGTGTTCTTGACGGCACACACGGTCAACTGGTTCAACGAAAACGGTGGTTTGACCTGGTCCGCCGGCCGTTGTGCGCAATCGGCCGAGATCATGTATTCGTGGGCTGAGAGCCGCGACTTCGCCAGCCCGTTCGTCCAAGACCTACAGCAGCGGAGCAAGGTCGTTGCCACCATCGACTTCTCCGACGCAGTAAGCGCCGACACGATCTACGACGTGTTGTTGGCAAACGGCATCGTCGACACTTTCGGATACCGCAGTCTGGGCCGCAACCAACTCCGAATCGGTTTGTTCCCCGCCATTGACCCCAGCGACATCGAAGCCCTAACCGCCTGCCTCGACTACGTCGTGTCGGCCCTGTCCTAACCTCACCGCGGACTCCTACAAGTCCGCCCCGCTAGTCTGGTTTTGTGAGCATCTCAGTAGAACTGTCCAATCTCGGGCCACTTCGATCCGCCCAGATGGAACTAGGCGACCTGAATCTCCTCATCGGCGAAAACAACACGGGCAAGACCTTCTTTGCGACCGTCCTGCACCGCGTTCTCGATGCCAAGCCCGAACCAAAGTACCGATTTGGTCGACCGACCGAGGTTCCAGAGGAAGTTCAAGAGTGGATTACACGTCTGTATGATGGCCCGAACGGCGACTCAGCGGTGTCCGAGGAGTTCACTCGCACACCAAGCGACCAAACGTTGAAGTGGGCGACAAGTCTCGCCACAAACATCCTGGAACGCTATGCGTCAAACGTACGAGACCGCGTCGAGTACGCGTTCGGAGCACAAGCCTCAGACCTACGGAGGAGAACGCCGAATGGCATTGCGGACGACAGCTACCTCCGCATAAGTGATTCACAACGTGAATGGGAAGTAGAAGTCAGGTTTGACTCGGATGCTTCGTCAGTCAAGCTATTGGATCCAGTTGCCTGGCTTCAACGCGCGTTGCATCCCCAAGAGATACAGCAAACAACCGCATTCCAAAATCTGAGGCGACCCGGTTGGCCACACGAATCCCGTAACCCGAACCCAGATCATGTGACCGAGGAAATTGCGTTGTCCATGCTCTTTTCGTCTTGGCCGCGCTCAACTACCCATCTACCGGCCGATCGAACGGGAATAATGCAAAGTCATAGCGTTCTAGCAGGTTCGGCGATCCGACAAGCAACCAGGGCAGGCATCCGGCCGATCAAGTTTGAAACCCTGACAGGCACAACGGCTGATTTTCTTTCACTCGTGCTTGAGATTCCTGAGTCAGCCTTCGCAACGAAAGACAGACCATCGATTTTTGATCCCCTCGTAGATGAATTCGAAGCGGACTTGCAGGTGAAGATCGAAGTTGACGCGAACGCAGAAGGCGTGGATTCCATCGTCGCCGTAACGTCCGAGGGGCGCTTCCCAATGGCCCGAACATCGTCAATGCTATCGGAACTAGCTCCGCTGCTTCTCATCTTGCGGTCTCACTATTTTGTCGATCATCTCACTATTGACGAACCTGAGGCGCATCTGCACCCCGCGATGCAGATGCGCGTCGCGTCGTTCCTGGCCAGTCTTGTGAACAAGGGTCTTCGCATCGTGCTCACTACTCATTCCGACTTCTTCGTCACTCAGTTCAACAACATGATGCGAGCCCACGAATTGTCTAACTCCGCCGAGAACCCGTTCGGGTTGCCAAGTATGGATCGATCAAGGGTGCGATCCCTGCATTTTTCGCGCGAAAATGGCGGGTGTGTAGCGCAGAGCGTGGAGCCTGACCGTATAGACGGCGTAGACGAGTCAACGTTCACCGATGTGATGCGGGAGCAGTACGACACGACATCTCAACTCGTGAATGATTTGATCGACAGTTCCAACGAGTAGTCACCAATGTCTGTCGAATCCGAGAGTTTGCGCTGCGCGAATGCAGAGTGCCAAGTCTGCAATCTCAACTCGAAGCTACTCGAACATGGCGCAGAAGCAGTCTCGTTGTTCGACCTGGAGGAAAACTCGTGCCGCCTCTACGTACACATAGCAGGCACTCATCGCTGTCTGCACAGCCTGCGTCTTGATCTCGGCGAAGCAGATTATCGATTTGTAAGAAAGGGTCAAGTCACGAGAATGTGTGACTTCGCCGTGCTAGCGGTTACTGGCGGTCTCGCGCAGCTTGTGGCGATTGAGTTGAAAAGCAGCGCCGCATACGCAGATGACATAGAACAACTCCGCGAAGGACTGCGAGTACTACATGGCTACTTTGAAGCAAACGGGCTCACACCCAACCCAACGGCATATTTCGTTGTAGGACGAGACTTGGACAAGCTCAGGTACGCGTTGAGAGACAGACTCGCCAGCCTGAGATTCGGGTCAACGCGCGTCAAACTCCAAATACTCGAATGTGGTGATTCTCTACACCTCCGTTGACCGGGGCGGACATCATGATCTCTGCAGCGTCGGCATCAGTGGATCGTGCCTCGGTGAATCCAACCGAGCGGTACAACGCGATTGCGGCTGAACTCGCCGGAAGCACTTCAAGGGTAAGCGAAGTCAGACCTTGCCGACTGCACCAGTCGAACGCGGCTCCAAGCAAGCGTCGGGCTGAGCCGCGGCGCCGAGCGACAGGATCTATCCACATACCCCAGATCGTTGCTTGGCCATGCGCCTCGGCGCATCCGACACCCAGCATCGCCAGCAGTTCACCGTCGATCTCTTCCACGAACACTGTCCCGGGTCGCCCCGCGAACGATGTCAGACGACCCATCCACGTTGTCTCGTCGAACGCAGACTCGCGCTCATGGGTTGAACAGAATGCCTTTGGATCTACAGAAAGAGCGCGCAACCGTATCGCCTTGTAGTCCGAAACCTCGTCAGAAAGGAGTGCTCTGCTGGCCATAGCAGCACCTTACTGGCACAGTTTCGACAGCTTGAGGCAATCAAGACAGACGCTAAAGAGGGCACAACTGCAACTTCTTGTTCCTACATCGGCAATCTCGACCGAACCGAAGGGTGCCGACCCAACAAAATGCGCGAAACTGTGGCCATGACACCGTCAACTCGACTGAATGAACGGATCGACGGCGACACGTACCGGGTCTCGGACGACGAGAGGGCGCATTTTCAGGAGTTCGGCTTTGTGCATCTGCGCGGCCTTTTGACCGAGGACGAAGTAGCGGGACTCGAAGAGACATACGACCGGTTCCTGCGACGCGAGATTGAGGTGCCCGGTAAGGACTACTGCGATATGGCAGGCGACCACGGCCGAAAACCTGAAGATTTCTCGATCATCAATGTCATGTTGCCTCGGCGCTATTACCCAGCGTGGTGCGACAACATTTTCGAACGCCGCGCCGCCTCGGCGGTCCGCCAACTGCACGGCGAACAGATGACGATCGACTATGACCAACTACTGGCCAAACAGCCCTACAAAGAAGATGCGATCTTCGCCTGGCATCAAGACATGGCCTATTGGCCCGAAACGCCCGACACCCGCACCGCCACCTTCTGGCTGGCTATCGACGACTCCACCATAGAAAACGGCTGTATGCGTTTCGTGCCGACAACCAACAAAGAACCCGCGCTACGGCCCCACACCCCGCAATACGGCGACCGCGGCAAATCACACGCCCTCGGCACAGACCTGTTGGACACGGACGAGCCGGTCCATGTCCCGATCAGCCGCGGTGACGTGACAGTACACAACGAACAGGTCATGCACGGCTCAGGGGGCAACAGCACCGCCGGGTTCCGCCGTGCCTACGTCATCGCCTTCCGGTCAGAACCAACCATACAAATCGAACGCCAACTAGGTTTCACCCACAGCCACAACGACGATCTTGAAGTACTCGACCAAGTAGGCGTCGAAGGCCAGACTCGATAGTGCCCATGCTGAGGTGCGGGCCTGTCACGGCCATGACGGCTTAAATCGCCGGTCCTCCGTTGATGTAGCTGATGTCTGCTTCGCTCAACTGCGCTTCCTGCGCGGCAACGTTCTCACGAACTTCGTCTGGTGTGACGCTGCCCGCAATAGCCATAGGTTGAAAATCAGCGGCAAAAACCCAGGCCAGTGCAGTTTGGCTCAAGCTCAGATCCATACCGCGACCCACCTCCGCGGCCCGCTCGCGGCGTTGCCAGTTCTCTTCGTTGAAATAACATCGCGCGGTGTCTGCCAAATGTGGCGCGGGCTGGTCTTCCAAGTCTTCTCGGCTGACCCGCTCGCTCAAAAAACCACCCGCAAGCGCCGACCACGCAACAACCTTCACATCGCTTTCACGATGCCATTCGCGGTCATCTGCTTGCGCTTCACCGGTGAGTGTGACCACATCGTCCCAAGGGCTGTCAAGCTGGGTTGCGAGGCTGTAGTGGGCGCTATTGCAAACCGGCGCGCGAAGACCATGATCAGCCGCGTAGTCGATCGCGGCTTTGATCCGCGCCACCGACCAGTTCGACACACCCCAAGCACTGATGTGGTCTCGATCAACAGCCGCCGTGGCAGCCTCAACCAGCGACCCGATGTCTACCGTCGGGTCGTCGCGGTGAAACAACCAAAGATCAAGACAATCCAAGCCCATCCGATCACGGGTCAGATCAATGTCGTCGGCCACAGCGGCCGGGTTCACCCGCGGGAGATGCCAGTCAGGCGGTGCCGGATGAGCGCCTTTGGCAATCACAACGATGTCATCGCATCCGCCGCGGTCCCTGATCCACCGGCCGAGCATCGCATCCATGCTGTAGTCACCGAAGGCATACGCCGCAGCTGTGTCAAAAACGTTTATTCCCGCGTCGAAAGCCGCTTCGAGCACCGGAAACGCCGCTGTGTCATCAGCACCCAACAAACCTGTCGAACCGTGCACCAACCGGCTGACAGGTTTATCTAAACCAACAAGTTCAATCTGTTCCATACCGACGCGGACCCTACCAGCACCAAAACACGAAACTAGAACCGCGCAGTCTGTGTTCAGCGCGCGAATTCAAATGCCTGGAGTGCGGTAGCCGTCGCGGTGCCACAGGATCGGGAAATGGTTTTCGTCCATCTCATCATCGTTGAGCCGTGCGTAGCGGGAGTAGACCGGGCCGTTACCCGAACCGAACCCTGCACGGCAGAAGCGGGCCTCGCTACTTGCGCAGTGCAGCACCAGCGCGCGACGGTGCGCCCCAGAACGGTTCGGGCCCGAGCCGTGCCAGGCCCATCCGTGGTGGAACGCAGCGCTACCGGCGGTCATCTCCAACGCGGCGATGTTGAGTTCAGCGCCTGCGGCCGCGGCAGCGGCCGCAACGGTCGTCCTGTAGTCGTCGGGAGCGTGGAACTCACCCTGCGGATCAGCCTTTGTTGGCCAACGGTGCGATCCGCGGGCCAGTTCCAACGTGCCGCCCGAGGCTGTGGTGTCGTCGAGGGCTATCCAACACGAACACATCTCGCTCGGCGTGTACCAAGCCAAATAAGCGTTGTCGCGGTGAAAGCCCAGCGACTTGGCCCCCGGCGGTTTCCAAATCACGTTGTCCTGGACGATACGCGCACCGGGCCAGCCCGCCAGGCGGGCCACGGCCGCGCCGAGGCGCTCGTCAAGCACCGTGGCCGCTATGAGCCGGTCGGCTTTCCAAGCGTTACAAATCTGCCGGGTGAGCGTCGGATCGCTCTCACCCTCAAGCCAGTTGACCTCGTCGGGCGCCGTGCCGGTCTCAAACTCGCCGCAAAACACCCGCTCGAAACGCTCCCGCAGTTGGTCAATCTGATCTGAGTCGAGCACCGGACCAACAATCACGAACCCGTTCTTGTCAAACGAGGTCAGGTCGTCGACGCTGAGCATTTTGCAACGTTAGGCGAAGGCACAGCGGCTATCCAGCGACCAACTCAGCCTGTCAAAGTTGTTCACGGGTGACCGCATCCGCACCAACCGCGTCGCTAGCTTTCGCTTCGCGTGAGGTTGTTCGCGCAGGACGCGGATGAGTCGCCTAGGGCGGTGCTGTGTCGGTGACAGTTGTAGTCATGGATCCAGCGTCTGAGGCGGATACGGCGCTACCTCTAGTTGTGACAACCCGGGACGTTGTCCCGATCGGGATGGGCTGGGGGTGACCCGGTAGGTGTGACCTCCTGAGGGAGGATGTGGGACATCATCGACCCCTATCCCCCTCAGGAGGATTTCACGTGTCACAGGTTAGACGGCCCCAGCACCCCAACGC
>JAKZTU010000169.1:0-20191 GCA_047516945.1 Acidimicrobiales bacterium | reverse complement strand
ATGATCGGCTCCTTCGCGTTGAACACCGAAGGCCTCGTCGGCGGCCTGTTGCAGATGGTCAACCACGGCCTTTCAACGGGTGCGCTCTTCTTGTTGGTGGCGATGATCTACGACCGCCGCCACACCCGCATGATCTCCGAGTTGGGCGGACTTCAGAAACCGGCACCGATGCTGGCCGGGGTTTTCATTCTGGTCACGTTGTCCTCGCTTGGTCTTCCAGGGCTCAACGGCTTCGTCGGCGAGTTCTTGACCCTGCTCGGTGCTTACGCGGCTCATCGCTGGTGGGCTGTGGTCGCTGCCAGCGGAGTGATCCTCGCAGCTCTCTACCTTTTGTGGGCTTACCAGCGGGTTTTCCACGGTCCCGCGGAGGGCCCCAACGCCGAAATCAGCGACCTGAAGTTGCGTGAAGGGCTGCTGTTGGCGCCGTTCGTGGTTGGCATCGTCTTCATGGGGGTTTATCCCAAACCGGTGATCGACCGGATGGAACCTGCAGTCAATGCACTCATCGAGCACGTCGAGTTTCATGTCGATGACTTCTCCGAGCCGGTGGCGGACGTGATCATCGTTGTTGACCAGGGTGGTTCGGTGCAGAGCGAGGACGATCACTGATGCTCGCTCAAGTCACTCCTGTGACACCTCCGCAGTATTCGCTGGCCGGGTTGAGTCCGCTGATCGTCCTGGCGGTCGGGGCGTTCGGTCTCATCATGTTCCGCTCTGTCATTAAGCGGTTGCCTGCGCCGATTGAGCGCTTTGCGACCATCGCAGTAGGCCCTGTCACGGTTGCGGTTGCGTGGATTGTCGGCGGTTTGGTTGGCGATGAGATGCCTTTGGCGAATCTGCACTCCGATATCGGAACGCTGACGTTCTTAGTGCTCTGCGCCTTCGTGCTGGTAGTCGCAGGCTTCTTTGTGAGCACCATGCGGGTTGGGTTCGACGCGATTTTCACTACGGGTACCGGCCTGGTCGCTCTCGCTGCGATCGTCGAGTTGTGGAACGACCATCTGCGGGTCTCGGGGCCCCTGGGTGCTATCGGTGATCAGTTCTCCTTTGACGGATTCAGCCTGGTGATGGCAGGGGTGATGGTGTCGGCGGTCGCCTTGTGCGCGCTTCTGCTCGACGAGTACCTGCGTCGTGAGGGCATCGACGGTCCCGAGATGTATGTGCTCATGATGTTGTCGGCAGCTGGTGGCGTGGTGATGACCGGTGCGGGCGACCTGATCGTCTTGTTCCTTGGTTTGGAAACGCTGTCCATCCCGGTTTATGTCATGGCCGCCCTGCATGTTCGTCGCAGTGAGTCACTGGAAGCCGGTTTGAAGTACTTCGTGCTCGGGGCTTTCTCATCGGCCTTTCTGTTGTACGGCATGGCGTTGGTCTATGGCGCGACTGGTTCGCTGAATCTTCTTGAGATCCGGGCTTATCTCGATTCGGTTGTGGACGACGCCATGTTGTTGGCCGGTTTAGCGATGCTGCTAGTCGGACTCGGTTTCAAGGTCGCCGCTGTTCCCTTCCATGCGTGGACGCCCGATGTGTACCAGGGCGCTCCAACTCCTGTTGTGGCCTTTATGGCTTCGGCAGTGAAGGCCGCGGGTTTTGCAGCGCTTGTACGTGTTTTTGTGGTGACCTTCGGTGATTATCGCCTTGACTGGCAACCGGCGGTCTATGCCTTGGCGGTGCTGACGCTGCTGGTTGGAGCGGTGCTGGCCATTGTGCAACGAGACGTGAAACGCATGTTGGCTTACTCCTCGATCTCTCACACCGGCTTCATCTTGGTGGGAGTGCAGGCTGCGACCGAGCGGGGAACGGCTGCGGTGGTGTTCTACGTAGCGGCCTACGCCTTCATGGTGATCGGCAGCTTCGGTGTTCTTACGGTGGTTTCAGGCAAGGGCGACCGTAAGACCAGCCTTGACGATCTCGATGGTTTGGGTGCTCGCCGTCCGGCTCTGGCTCTGGCTTTGACAATTTTCTTGTTGGCTCAGGCGGGCGTGCCGTTGACTACGGGATTCGTGGCGAAGTTTGAGATCATAGGCGCGGCCGTCGAAGTACGGTCCTTCTGGCTTGCGGTGATCGCCATGGTCTCAGCGGTGGTGTCGGCGTTCCTTTACCTGCGGATCGTGCTGTCGGTGTATCTGGGTTCGCCTGCGGTTGATGACGAGATTTCCGACGATGAGTCTGTGGAGCGGGTACACCCCGCGGCCGGTCTCGCTATCGGTATAGCTCTGGCGATCACCATAGGTTTCGGCCTCTTCCCCGGCCCCATCGACGAGCTGGCCCTCGAAGCCATCCCCCAGTTATTCGCCGCCCGTTAGTCCTCGGGTACGTTGTTGGTTGCCGTCAGGTGTCACAGAGTGACAACCGATGCCACTATCTCCGGGGCCACAGGCGGTTGCCACCTATGATATCTATAGATATCATCTGTTCATGACCGATATCTTGATTCGAGACGTTCCGGAGGACGTAGTTTCCGAAATTGATGTCAAGGCAGCAAATGCAGGGCTTTCGCGAGCCGAATACTTGCGACGAGTGCTCCTGCGGGAACAAACCAACACTTCTAACGCGGTGACCCTCGAATCCTTGGCGCGAATCGCGGAAATGTGCAGCGATCTGAGGCGGCCAGAGGTGATGGCCGATGCCTGGTCGTGACCACATGGCTAGCCGACAAGTCCGCTTTGGCACGACTGGCCCTAAGCCCTGATGCTGAGAAATGGGCTTTGAACATCCAGCGCGGTCGAGTACGAGTAACCACGGTAACTCTTCTTGAGGTCGGATTCTCCGCACGATCTGCGACCGATTATCGTGCCACGCTCACCGAGTCGCCGTTCACACGAATGCCCGTTGAGTATCTAACGCCCAAAATAGAGGCCCGAGCCCTGGAAGTGCAGTTGGCATTAGCGAACAAGGGGCACCACAGAGCACCGTCAATCCCCGACCTGCTGATCGCGGCCACAGCGGAACTGGCCCAACTCACCGTTCTCCATGTCGACAAAGACTTCGACCTGATCGCACAGGTCACAGGACAACCAATGGAGACCCTCGCGTCGTTCACCAAGAAGTCACGGTTGGTCCGTACTGGGAAGGCGAAGAAGTCGGGTGACACGTAGTAAAACCGCTTACGCTTGCCGGACTATGGCGACTGCCCACGGATACCTGCCCCCGCTGAACTCGCGAGAGGAGTTCGTCGCTCACCTTGAGGGCTACACCGAGCCCACCGTCGAGGAACTCGAAGACGGCAACCTGAACCGAAAGCTCCTCAAGACCTACATGTTGGAGACGGCTCGCCACAGTAGCACCACACCAGAAATGGATTCGCTCTTTCCAGAGCATGTTCAACTGCGTCGTCTTGACGACACGCTCTACCGAGTCGAAGACAGTCAACACCAAAATCAAGTCGTCGGCAAGTGATCGGTCAGAATGACCGGTTGCAACATCAAGCATCTCACCGATGAAGGTTTTCAGTATGGCACAAAGGCTCAGTGTTGTTGAGCGCGCTCGGATCGAGGCGATGTATATGGCCGGGGTTAGCGTTTTGGAGACGGCGCGGTGTTTGGGCCGTGCCCCGTCGACGATCTATCGAGAGTGCAAGCGAGCTGGCTGTTCAGTTAGGGGCTATGACGCTCAGTTAGCGCAGACCGCTGCTGATGCGCGGGCGGCGAGACCGAAGGTTCCGCGCCTTGTCGCTGACCCGAGGCTCGGCGCTGAGGTGGCGCGGCGTCTGGGGTTGGGTTGGTCACCGCACGCGGTGTCGGCAGATCTGCGTGTTGTGGGGCTCAGCGTGTGTGCTGAGACGATCTATCGGGCTGCCTATGACCACAGCGGCCGCAGGGGTTTAGCCCCAGGTTCGTGGCGGCGGTTGCCGCGTCGGCGCCGATACCGCAAAAAACGGGGCCGGCTCGCTAACAACCCCAGGCCGTTAGGTGACTACAGGCCCATAGCGGACCGTTGCATCAAGGCTTTGGACCGCAGCGAAGTCGGGCACTGGGAAGGCGACTTGATCATCGGCAAGAACCACGCTTCGGCAGTGGCGACGCTAACTGAACGGCTCAGCCGCATGACACTGGCAGTTGCGCTGCCAAACGGTCCCAACGCCGAACACACAGCTGCTGCGGTCACCGCTGCGCTACGCCGCCAGCCCCCACACCTAGTCAAGACCCTGACCTGGGACCAAGGCCGCGAGATGGCCCGCTGGCAAGACATCGAAACCGCATTAGACATCAAAATCTACTTCTGTGAACCGCGCTCACCGTGGCAACGCCCCACCAACGAACAAACCAACGGACTGCTACGACGCTGGCTACCCAAAGGCACCGACCTCAACATCGGCGCGGTGCGCCTCGCGATCATCGCCGACAACCTCAACACCATGCCCCGCAAACTCCACGGCTGGCGCTCAGCCCTCCACGTCTATACTGAACTGACTTGCAACCACCGATAGAGCTTGCCGACCCTGTCCCATGGGCTAGCGGCCTAGGCTCGCCAACTATGGATAGCTTGGCCCGGCTAGTCGTTCACGTCGAGGAAGCAATTCGGCTAAGCAGAGACGAAACTGATCTCGCGTCCTTACGCCTCGGATTGATGTTGTTCGACGCTGCAGCCGAACTGCTCCTACACCGGTCAGCCGTGTACTTTCTGGCCGAAGACTCCATCGAACAACAAACCCTGAACCGTTATCAGATCGATGTGGTGCACTTGCAGAAGACGATCAACCAGTCAGATGACGGTGATCAGGCGCTGCTGAACAGTCTTCAAATGGTCCAGACGAAGGTAGCCGAACAGGAAGGCATTGTCCTTGGTGCCAAGCGACGAGAGAGGATCGAACGGCGCTTCAAGGACAAGGCACAGTTCGTCGTCGAAAAGACCGGTGCACTGCCGTCCTCTGCTCTTGCAGTCATGAAGAAACTTCATCGGTATCGGAATGACACTTACCATCAGGATACGTTGAGACCAGCCACCCTCGCTGCTTCGACCCAAATCTACGGGCACATCGTCTTGGACTTGATGACCGCGCTTAAGCCAAAGGGGGGAACGGAGTCACGTTTCCTCCCCCCTCGACTAGCGAAATATTTTCCGGAGGACGCGGGACTGCATGAAGTGATCTCTGAAGGCCAGTCCAGGATCGCAGATGCTCTTCGCAGAGAACACTCCATGGTTCTCGACAGAGGACTTGCGGAGGCGCTGGCCCTGCACGCCATCGATAGACTGGACCAACTTGATGAGATCGTTTCATCGGTGGCTAGCTACCTGAGTTCAACATCGACACTTAGTGAAGAGTGGACTCCAGAGGCAACGCTTCACTACGTCCAACTCGATGTGCCCCCGATCTGGACGGCAAGAGATGCAGAGGCTCAGGATGTCCCAATCAGGGGCAAACATCTCCGTGATTGGCGGATGCGTGCGGAGGATCTGGGCAGCGAATCCGACGCGATCAATGCGTTCGAGAAGTTCTCACGGATCGAAGATGAGATGGACCAAATAGAGACTGAGCTCCACCGCGAGGCCCGTATTATTGACGAGTACGAAGATCGCGAATTCCGACTCTCCCGTGGAAATTAGCATCAGTGGTTAGGAGCATCCTGCCGGAATTCCCAAGGAATCCCACCCACGCATCTCAGCGTTGAGGCCAAGAACAGGTTACGTGCCGAACTCCTGACTGAGTTCCCGTTCAAGCCGGTTGCGAATCTTCGTCTACTGCGAGCCAACTCGCTTGATCGCGAGACACTCGTCTTGCACACGCCGCACAGATGAAAGGATGCACAGCGCTAGGCGTGGGATTAATCCCTGATCGTCGCGAAGAAGCATCCGGTTTGTCGCTCCGGGAAGTTCTGAACCAGCGGCAGGTCTGGTCGTTCCGCTCCGCGACCCGTGGAGATGCTGGACGCTTGTTGGGAACGCGAACCTGGCAGACCGACCTACGTGGTCTAGCGTGCTAGGTGCACTTTGAGAGGGGTGCAACGTGTCGTCGACCCATGGGAAATGCTGTGACCGGACTCAACGAGGCTGAGGTCGAGGAGATAGCCCTCGCGTATTTGGAGAGTCTGGGATGGAATAACGCGCATGGACCAGATATCGCCCCGTTCACGTCGGGAGCAGAACGGGACAAATACGATCAGGCCGCTTTGTCCGGAAGGCTTCGAGATGCTCTGGCCAGGTTCAACGCCGCTCTGCCGATCGAGGCACTAGAAGATGCCGCTCGGAAACTGACCCGGCCAGAAGGAGCGACGCTTGAGACCCGAAACCGGGCATTCCACCAAATGGTCGTGAACGGGGTGAATGTCGAATACCGCGACGACAACGGCGTCATTCGAGGTGCGCAGGCCAAAGTGATCGACTTCGACAGTCCGCAAAACAACGACTGGCTAGCGGTCAACCAGTTCACCATGGTGGAGGACAACCACAACCGCCGACTCGACATCGTGCTGTTCGTCAACGGGCTGCCGCTCGGGGCGATCGAGCTCAAGAACCCGTCCGACGCCGATGCCACAATTTGGGCCGCGTGGCAGCAGCTCCAGACATACAAAGCCGAGTTGCCGAACCTGTTCTCAATGAACGAAGTGTTAGTTGTGTCCGACGGACTAGAGGCTCGGATCGGCACGCTCACCGCCGGACGCGAATGGTTCAAGCCTTGGCGCACCATCTCTGGCGAGACCGAGGCCAACCCGAACGTGCCCCAGCTAAAGGTGATGCTGGAAGGGGCCTTCGCCCAAGAGCGATTCCTGGCATTGATCCGCGATTTCATCGTGTTCGAAGACGACGGGGCTGGACTCGCTAAGAAGATGGCCGGCTACCACCAATACCACGCGGTCGAAGTAGCGGTCGACGAGACCCTCAGAGCCGCTCAACTAGGAGATGAACGGGACTCCGAAAACGACCGGACCGAACCCAAAGCGCAGAACCGCAAACCGGGCGGTGTCCCCGGCGACCGACGAATCGGCGTGGTCTGGCACACCCAAGGATCGGGCAAGAGCCTGACCATGGCCTTCTACGCCGGACGGATAATCCGCGAGCCAGCCATGGCCAACCCCACGGTGGTGGTGCTAACCGACCGCAACGACCTGGACGACCAACTATTCAACACGTTCTCGCGATGCTCAGACCTACTGCGCCAACCACCCGCGCAAGCTGACAGTCGAGCCGACCTGCAGGCCAAGCTCGCCGTCGAGTCGGGCGGGGTGGTGTTCACCACCATTCAGAAATTCTTCCCCGAAGAGCGAGGAGACCGCTACCCGACGCTCTCCGAGCGCCGCAACATAGTGGTAATCGCCGACGAAGCACACCGCAGCCAATACGACTTCATCGACGGATACGCCCGCCATATGCGTGACGCCCTCCCCAACGCCTCTTTCGTCGGCTTCACAGGCACACCCATCGAACTGCAAGACGCCAACACCCGAGCAGTGTTTGGCGACTACATCAGCGTCTACGACGTTATGCGCTCCGTCGAAGACAAGGCCACCGTCCCCATCTACTACGAAAGTCGACTGGCCAAGCTCTCCCTAGACGATCAAGAACGGCCCAACATCGACCCTGGCTTCGAAGAAGTCACCGAAGGAGAAGAAGTCGAACGCCGCGAGAAGCTCAAGACCAAATGGGCACAACTAGAAGCGGTAGTCGGCTCACAGAAGCGGATGGCGCTCATCGCCGAAGACATCGTGTCGCACTACGAAAATCGTCTCGACGCAATGGACGGCAAAGCCATGGTGGTGTGCATGAGCCGGCGCATCTGCGTAGACCTCTACCAAGAACTCGTCCGGCTACGCCCCGACTGGCAACACGACGACAACAATCAGGGCGCCATCAAAGTGGTGATGACCGGATCAGCGTCCGACCCGACCAACTGGCAACCCCACATCCGCAACAAAACCGGCCGCGAAGCCCTAGCCAACCGCTTCCGCGACCCCGACGACCCACTGCGCGTCGTGTTGGTACGCGACATGTGGCTCACCGGCTTCAACGCCCCAAGCCTGCACACCATGTATGTAGACAAACCCATGCGGGGCCACGGACTGATGCAGGCCATCGCCCGAGTCAACCGAGTGTTCAAGGACAAACCCGGCGGACTGGTTGTGGACTACCTCGGCCTGGCCCACGAACTGAAACGGGCATTGGCCACCTACACCGAAAGCGGAGGCACCGGCGACACGGTGCTCGACCAAGACCAGGCGGTCTCGGTTATGCAGGAGAAATACGAGATCTGCTGCGGCCTGTTCCACGGATTCGACCGGTCGCCCTGGATCACCGGCACGTCCCAACAACGCTTCGAACTGATGCCAGACGCATTAGAGCACATACTGGCCGAAGACAACGGCAAAGATCGCTGCATACAGGCGGTGCGAGAGCTGTCCCAAGCCTTCGCATTGGCTGTGCCCCATGAAGCCGCGCTCGCTATCCGCGACGACCTGGCCTTCTTCCAAGAAGTGCGAGCGGTGCTAGCCAAACCGGCCCCTTCTGACGCGCTCGCCAAGGAGGAACTGGATCACGCCCTGCGTCAGATCGTCTCGCGGGCCGTGGCCTCCGACGGAGTGATCGACATCTTTGCTGCCGCTGGACTGCGCAAACCCGACATCTCAGTCCTGTCCGAAGAATTCCTCGCTGAAGTTGAGGACATGCCACAACGCAACCTCGCGGTAGAACTGCTGCAGAAACTTCTGAAAGTTGAGATCGCGACCCGACGCCGCAGCAACGTGGTCCAAGCCCGATCCTTCGCCGAAATGCTGGAAGAGACGATTCGCCGCTACCAAAACCGGGCCGTGGAAACCGCCCAAGTGATCGAGGAACTGATCCAGCTAGCCCGAGATGTCAACGCCGCCAGTCAACGAGGCGAAGAATTGGGCCTCACCGAGGACGAACTTGCCTTCTACGACGCACTCGGTGTCAACGACAGCGCCGTCCAAGTGCTCGGCGACGAGACCCTCCGCAAGATCGCCGCCGAACTGGTCGAGACCGTGCGCAACAACGTGAAGATCGACTGGACGCTGCGCGAGAACGTGAGAGCCAACATCCGCCGCCTAGTCAAACGCATCCTTCGCAAACACGGCTACCCACCCGACAAGCAAGAACAAGCCACCCAAACCGTCCTCGAACAAGCCGAGGTCCTCTCCGCCGCTTGGGCCGCGTAAAGCCAGCAGCCGCACCTTTTTTAGGCAGTCTGATGACTACGCCGGAACTACCTCGGCGGTGCGGTAACTTCCGTTCAGTACGAGGCAGCGATGCTCCCTGGAGCCTTTGATTAGCTCCCGAGAGTCAACGGTGGTCAAAGCTTCGGGATAGGTAGATCAGTCGATCTGGCTATGACTCATTGGTTTGTGCCGAACAGGCAGCGACGGGTCTCAGTCAGCGTGTGGGCTAATCTCCTAACCCGTCTGCTAGCACGAAGCGAACTTGCTCGGCGCGCAACATCTGAAACGGGTTGACCACGGTTACTCCGTTGGCGATAGCGGCGTTGGGAATCTTGATCTTGCGGCGGCTGTCGCTGATTTGTTCATGGGTGACGACAATGTGGCTTCCGGCTGTTGCGTGCCCGATAAGAAAGGAGTCTGCGGCTGATGCGAATGCCACCTTTGCGGCCGCTTCGTAGTCTGGAGAGTCGTTCGCCCAGCGGTTGACTCTGGTAACGGCCGGGAGTTCCTTTTCTGTTAGTGGAAGAAACATCGAGCGATGTTCTTTCACCCAACTAACAAGGGCATCGTCTCCTGCGACCAGTTCGTTGTAGACCGCTTCTACGCTTCCGACGACGCCAATTGCGCTGGCTTGTTCTAGCCAGTTCCAAAAGGCGGGACAGAAGTCGAAGCCGAAGTGGTCGTTCTTGGCGCGGATGAACACGTCTGAGTCGAGGAGGTACGCCACTACAGCACCCCGAGTCGTTGGCCGAGTCCTTCGAATGTGCCTGTCTTTTTGATGTTCAAGAGTCGGAACGCTTCGGTATAGGTGGTTCGTCCTTCAAGGGTGCTGGCGATCAGCTCGCGGGCGAAGCGTTTGCCGACCTGTACCGGTTTGGTGTTGTAGAAATCCCCGCCTGGACTCCGTCGTCCGACGATTTCTGCGATCCGGTCGCGCTCGGCCTGGAGTTCGTCCATGAACTGCTCCCAGGCCAGCGCCCCGGCCTCACGCATGCGTACGAGGACTACTTGCGTGCTGACCCGGAAAGTCTCAGCTAGTGGTTGCAACTGCTCGCGAATGCCTCGATCAGAGTTGAATGCCGAACGAAACTCTTCCATCGGCACCAACATCTCGGCTGCAGCTTGGTTGCACCAACGTTCCTGTTGATGGCGCTGGGAGGATCGCGGATCGAGGTCGGAAAGCGCTGTGTCGCCGAGCCAGATATGGGCCAACTCGTGAGCCAGGGTGAATAACTGAGCGGCCTTGGAATCCGCGCCGTTCACAAACACCACCGGGGCATGCGGGTCGGCGAGAGCAAAACCGCGGAACTCGGCTGGATTCAGTTTGCGGTGTGTATTGGAACCGACGATTCCGCTGATCATCACCAGCACTCCGGACTCCTCTGCGTTTTCCCGCAAACGCGTGAGGGCGGTGTCCGCATTCGGGCATTGGCGGCGGGTCTCGACCGTCCAGTTGAGAATTCGGCGCATTTCCTCGACCACCCCGTCCAAGGGAGAGCCGAGGGTTGCGCTTGCGACGAAGGCGAGCGGTTCTTCGCGGTTCAAGAGCTGGTGATCTCGGTACCACTCCTGTCGGGCTTGGCAGGTGTACACCGTTTCGAGGAGATCGGCGGTCGCTTTAGCCTCGTGATGCGAACCGACTTGTCCCGTAGCGACCGGACGGTCACCGACAGTTCGGAAGTCGGGAATCGGTACATCCTCAACCGGCGGCTCATCCAGAAAAAAGTACCCAACCGGGGTGTAGGTCTTGCGAGCGAATTCCTCAACCTGCCTGAACGTCGGACTCTTCTCGCCGCTCAGCCATGCCTCGTACCGGGGGAAACGCTTGTCCCACACCTCACCGTCGATACCCGACCGCGCACGTGCCCATCGAAGCAAGCTAGGGGATACGTCCACACGGACCGTCATACGCACAGTATGGCCGTAAAATCAGTCCCGCTCCGGTCTCAGGGGCAGTCTTTGTGGTGCTACAGGGAACGGCTGGCCAGCATAAAAGGCCATCTGACGATCGGGAAATAAGCCGGTCGAAACCGCAACCCGCGAATAGATCAGCGTTCCGTGTGTGCCGCAGAGTAAAAGCAGCGGAGGTGATAGCACGACAGAGGCGAGTTGATATAGTCTAATATAGACTAGATACGACGACAGCACGAAGCAGGATAATCATGGCTGGCACTGAGACGAATCGGATTTGGACTGTTGCCGCTGCGAAGGCTCGGTTGTCGGAGGTGCTGCGGTTGGCTGAGGAGGAAGGTCCGCAGCGAATTGGGAAGCGAAAGCCGTTTGTTGTCGTGCCGGAGCGTCTGTGGAAGGAGCAAGCGGTCGAACGCAAGCCCATGGGGCAATGGCTAGTTGAGAACATGCCGCGTGGATTGGACCTTGAATTACCTGACCGCAATGAACCCGATCGGGAGGTTTCCTTTGTTGCCGCGGGAGACGAGTGAGCGGATTCCTGCTTGATACGAACGTCGTGTCAGAGGTGGGCGCGCCTGAACCGGAACCGCGCGTTATCGCCTTTCTGGAAACTCAACCGGACCTATGGCTCTCGGTCATCGTTGTGCATGAGTTGCACTTCGGGCTGAATCAGCTTCCGTTGGGACATCGCCGCGACCAGCTCACCGCTATATTGTCGGCCTTTGTCGAAGAGTACGACGACCGAATTTTATCTGTGGGAAGCCGAGAGGCTTATCAGGCCGCTGTATTAAGGGCGCAAGCACGCCGAGCGGGGCGCGTCTTGAACCTGGCTGATGGGCTAATAGCAGGTACGGCGCTGGTCCACGGTCTTCGTGTCGCAACCCGCAACACTGCGGACTTTGCCAACCACGGCATGGAAGTAGCCAACCCCTGGGATATCCGATGAGTGAGGAGAGTGGGATGCTGGATCCGCGGGTTGCGGTGTTGCTTGACAAGGACGAGATCACCGATGTCATCTACCGGGTGGCTCGGGGGACGGATCGGCTGGATCGAGAACTGATCGAGTCGGGGTATCACCCCGACGGATTTGATGACCACAACCACTTTCGGGGTGGACCGGTGGAGTTCGCCGACTGGGTGTTGGAGGTGTTGACGCCGTTCGATTACACCCAGCATCTGCTGGGTCAGTGCCGCATCGAGGTGGAAGGCGATGAAGCCTTCGCCGAGACCTATTGCAACGCCCACCATGTGACACTCCCGACCGAGTCCTCCACTGGATCTGATCTGCGCCTGGGCCTGCGCTATGTGGACCGCTTCGAACGGCGCGACGGCGGCCCTTGGCTGATCGCCACCCGGGTCTGCGCCTTTGAGTGGAACTACACGCTCACCCTTCAGTCGGGAATCGCATACGCCGACGACTTCACCGTCGGTCACCGAGACCGTTCCGACATCACCTACACCCGTCAAGGCTTAACCGGACCGCGCCCCGAACCTCGGCAGTTGTAAGCGCGTTTCCCCAGGTTGGAGCGTAGGCGACTACGGGGTGTTCTGTTGGAGGATTTCGGCGTAGGCGTCGCAAGTTTGTTGGTTGAAAGCGACGAACCGGACCTCCGTCACTTTCGTGGGCGTGGAACGGATTGTGCCAATAGCGATGTGGGCAGCAGCCTGGATTGGGTATCCGAAGACTCCGGTGGAAATCGCCGGAAAGGCGACGGTCGCAGCTCCAACCTCGTCGGCTCGGGCTAGTGACTCTTGATAGCAGGAGGCGAGCAGATCCGGCTCGCCCTGGGTGCCGCCGTGCCAGACGGGCCCGACGGTGTGGATGACCCACCGAGCGGTGAGCCTGAAGCCCGGTGTGATTTTGGCCTGTCCGGTCTCACAGCCTCCGATCTCGCGACAGTGCTCGACGAGTTCGGGACCTGCGGCACGATGGATGGCCCCGTCGACTCCACCACCTCCGAGAAGGGAAGAGTTCGCAGCGTTGACGATGGCGTCGACGTTCTCGGCAGTGATATCGCCGACGATGAGATCCAAGCGCGGGCCTGGGTCGTGCTGTGACACCATGCGACGATTCTCGCAGCTGTGCTGGCTGCGACCAACCTTGCGGTCAGTCGGGTGTGATCGGCGGCGAGTTCAATGCCCTCAAGTCAGGCGCGATAGACGGAGACGTTGTTGGCGTGGCTTGCGAGTGCTTGGAAGTCCTTGAGGTCGCCGGTTAGGACTGTGCCGTCGGGTTCGGCGGTGGCGACGACGATTGCGTCAACTGCTGAGCCTTGCCCGGCGAGCGCCCTCAATGCTCCGGCTCGGCGAGCGATGCGCTCCGGGAGTTCCTCAACGATGTCGCAGGTCTTGATGAACCGGTTGACGTTGGCGTCGACGCGCTGTCGCCCGGAGATTGACTCGGCGAGAACGACAGATGGAACCAGTGGTGGCCACAGTCCGTCACGCTTGAGCACGGCAATCAGGGCGGCTGTGTCTTGGTGTCGGCGGGCGAGCCGGCTGACGCCTCCGGAGTCGAGGACGAGCAAGCTTCAGCTCGCTGCAGAAGCGGGTGTGTTTGCCTGGATGCGTCGCGACAGGGCTTCGGCCTTGGCGATGGCTTCGTCAGATGGCTTGCCAACCTCGTCGATCAGCTCGGCCAAGTAGCGCTCGGTCTCCTCCAGAAGGGCTTGGCGCCGGAGGTCGTCGCGCACGGCGTTCTGGAGAAGCTCGGAGGGAGACAAGCCGCGCCGTTTGACTGCGTCGTAGAGCTCGTCTGGCAGGTATACCTGCATCCTTGGCATACGCCTACTATACACACTCTTGTACAACCACGGCAACGTTAGATGCGGGTGTCGGGGCGTTGGTAGCTCGTGCCGGGGCCGGCGTAGCTGAGGCCGTAACCAGGCGGGGTTTCCCACACCAGATCGGGTGGGGAAGCGGTAGCTGAATGCCACCAGGCGATCAGCAGGTCTTCGTTGTCGTAGTCGAACGGGTCTTCAAGTATTCGCTCGACCAAGCTGCGGGGAGGATGAGGATTCTCGGCCAGCCACCTTGCGGTACGGGCCACGGCCTCGCGGGCACTCACCACGTCTCGATAACCGAGCACATGGCGCAAAGCGCTGATGTCGAACACTCGATGATGAGTTGACGGCCCCATCATCAGGGGCCGGGCCGGAACCGCCAACTCCGCAGGCATCGACACGATCTCCAGTTTGGCGTCCAACGCAGCGGCACAAATCTCGACCACCTGACGAACGGTGAGGGACTCCTCATCGGCGGCGTGGAAGATCCGACCAGCGGCCAGTTCGGGCTGATCCACGGCCAAGTGAATCGCATGCGCGAGATTGTCGACATAGCCGAAGCTATGGGCCGATTGCCCGCCGTCGGCCAGCACGATCTGGCGGCGTCCGTCCAAAATGCGCTTTACGACGCACCATTCCCGGGGAACGAGTTGGCGGGGGCCATAAACATAGGGGTAGCGAAAGTGTGTGGCGATTGGGTGGCACTCGAACACGTATTGTTCTGTCCGGGCGACACGGTATGACTTGCCGTCTTCGTCTTGGCTGCTTGTGGGGGCGTCTTCGGGTGTGGGGAGTGGAAGTCCCGGGGGGTCGAAGGCCCACGGATCGAAGTACCCGCGCAGAGCCGGTCCGCCTCCGACAGACACAAAGTGCCCGACCCGCCCTTTGAGCACTTCGGCGATGGTGCGCAACCGTCCGTAGGTGACGACCGCAATGCCCCAATCCTGGCTGCCGATGGCTTCGCTGAGCGAGTCGTGGTCACGCACATCGCAATGAATGTGCCGGAGGTGCATCACCTCGTCGAGTTCGTGACTGCCGGTATGGCAGATCGTCACCTCGTGTCCTCGGGCTTCAAGTCCCGCCACGATCAGCGGTCCGGTCGGTCCGGTGCCGCCCACAACCAGCGTCTTAGTCATTGCAAGGGCTCAGAGTCATTGCAGCGGCCAGTTCAGGCGGGCCGCCCGCTCATTCCGAAGCTGTCTCGTACTGCTCGCGCAACACCCTCTTGAGTATCTTCCCGGTGGGGTTGCGGGGGATGACATCGGTGAATTCGACGGCCTTGGGCATCTTGAAGCGAGCCAGTTTGCCGTCGCAATGAGCGATCACATCTTCGGCTGTGACGTTCTCGCTTGCCCGTACGATCACCGCCAGAGGTGACTCGCCCCACTTCTCGCTGGCAATCCCGATGACCGCAGCATCGGCGACACCTTCCATTGCCATCAACACGTTTTCGATCTCCGCTGGGTAGACGTTCTCGCCACCGGAAATGATCATGTCCTTGATTCGGTCCTGAATGTAGATGAACCCGTCGCCGTCCATGATCGCAACGTCGCCGGTCCTCAACCAGCCATCCACGATCGCTTCGGCGGTGGCGTCGGGCCGGTTCCAGTAGCCGATCATGACGTGGGGACCCGAGATGATGACCTCGCCAGGTTCGTCGGGACCGCAGTCTTCGCCTTGTTCGTTGACGACACGCACTTCGGTGTGGAAGAAGGTCTTGCCGGTAGACCCCGCCCGCGTCAGCGCGTCGTCAGGAGAGATTAGACAGCCAGGTCCGCAGGTTTCGGTGAGCCCGTACACCTGATGAATCTCGATGCCCATGGCCTCGTAAGCCTTGATGAGGGGCACTGGTACGGGTGCGGCTCCGCTCATGACCCAGCGCAGGTGCGAGATGTCGTGGCTTTCCTTGTTGTAGGTGGACAACATGAAGTTGAGCATGGCGGGTACGGCCAAGGTGACCGAGATGCGTTCTTCGGCGAATACTTCCCAGATCTTCACAGGGTGGAATTCACTCATGATCACCCCGGTGCCACCTTTGTGAATGATGCTGAGCATTGGATTGAGGGCACCCACATGAAAGAGCGGCAGACAAATTAGGTAGCGGTCGCCGTAGCGGGTGTCGGCGGTGGTGTTGCCGGTGATCACCGACCACAAAGCGGTCAGGTGTGAGTGCATCACACCTTTGGGCAGGCCGGTCGTACCCGAGGTGTACATGATGAAGAGAAGGTCGTCGTCGCTTGAGGTGATCTCCGGCTCAGCGGTTGAGGCGTTGGCTAGGAGGTCTTCGTAGCCGGCTGCGAAATCGGGGCGATCCGCGGCGTCGCCTACATGTACCCAGTTGGTGACAGCGGTTGCTTGTGAGCCACGTGAGTGCAGTTCGGCTACAACCTCGTTGAAGGCAGTGCCGAAGACCAGCGTGGTGGCGCCCGAATCGTTCAGGATGAAGGAGAGCTCATCGGCCACGAGCCGCCAGTTGAGGGCCACGATTACTCCGCCAGCTTTGGCGGCGCCAAAGAAGATTTCGACGAACTCGCTGCCGTTCATCAACAGCGTTGCTACTCGGTCGCCCTGGGTGAGTCCGCTGTCTCGCATGCTGTTGGCGACTCGGTTGCAGCGCTCGTTCAGCTGTGCGTAGGTCTGGCGTTGACCGCTGGTGACATCAACAATGGCTTCCGTTGTGGGGTTCAACAGTGCGCGTTTTGTGACGAACAATCCGATGTTGTTTTTCATTGTGAACTTGTTCCCTGTTCTCATCTGCAGCAAATGGAGGTAGACCAAATGGCCGCTACAGCATATGTTGAACCGGCTGTTGAACAGGTCTGTGTCAGCGATTGTTTGGTGCGGGTCAGCGGTTCCGTCGGCTGTTGAACAGGTCTGTGTCAGCGATTGTTTGGTGCGGGTCAGCCGTTCCGTCGGCTGCGTCATGTTGTGGCAGTATGAATGACAGATGTATGGTGATCGCGCTATGGACCGATTGGATTACCGACAGCTGGTGATGCCGCGATGAGTAATCCCGACGATTTTGCCGATGTCGTCAACATCGACGGCCGCCGGGCCCGGCGCGACCGTAACCGAGAACGGGTTGTGGACGCGATGTTGGAGTTGTACCGAGAAGGTGACCTGCGGCCCTCAGTCAATACCGTGGCAGAGCGCTCGGGTGTGTCACACCGCAGTGTCTTTCGGTACTTCGATGACCTCGGCGAGTTGTGCCGGGTCGCTGTTGAACGCCAGTTGGCGGCGACGATAGACATCTGGGTAATGCCCGACACGGGTATTGGACCACTCGAAGATCGGGTGGCGCGGCTCGTTGAACAACGCCTCACGCTCTACGACGCGGCCGCGTCAGTGTGGCGCGTCGGACAGACACGAGCCCCTTTCGAGCCGGTCCTGGCGCGAAACCTTGAACGAACAGCAGCAAACAACGCTGAACAAATGAAGCGACATTTCGCTACTGAACTCGACGGCCTCGCCCCAGACCGCGCTGAATTGTTGGCCGAATCACTGGCCGCGATGTGTTCGCTCGATACCATCGACTTGCTTCGGCATGTCCGGGAATTAGACCGACCGACCACCGCAAAGATTCTCTCGTTGATGCTGTCTGCCCTCTTGGCCGAGGTCTGAACCGTGATCGCTGTCAGGAACGAAATAACCGTAGCTGCATCCCCAGCGGCGGTTTGGGCGCTGTTGGCCGCCTTTGACCGGCTCGCTGGTTGGGCCCAAGAAATTGATCACAGTTGTCAGTTGACCGAACGCCGCGAGGGTGTCGGAACCGAGCGCAGAGTTCAGGTCAAATCCAACGTTCTGCTCGAACGAGTCACCGTCTGGCAACCCGAGGAAACTCTGGCCTATGAGATCGTTGGTTTGCCGAATGTGGTTAGCAGGGTTGTCAACGAATGGACGCTGAGGGCCGACGGAGATCACACACAACTCGCGCTCACCGCCCAGATTGAACCAGGTCCTAAACCGCCCATGAAGCTTGTGGCCCGGCTCCTCGCCCGACGAATGGGTTCGGTCAACCAACGCTTGCTTCGTGATCTAGACGCGGCGGCGACACGAATTGCCTCCAGCGGAACCGAAAGGAGTTAGCACGTGGCCGACCGACAACCCGACATAGTGCCACAACCCGACATCGTAATATTGCTGACCGACGAAGAGCGGGCCGCGCCAGCCTACGAGACAGCCGAGATACGGGCCTGGCGTGAACAGCATCTCGTCGGCCGCCGCTGGTTCACCAACAACGGTGTGGACTTTCGGCGTCACTATGTTGCATCGACTGCATGTGTCCCCAGCCGGCCGAGCCTGCTGACTGGCCAGTACCCCGATGTGCATGGTGTGACCCAAACCGATGGGCTGGGCAAACGGGCCACCGACAGCCGGATGCGCTGGCTCAAACCGGACGAGGTTCCCACAATGGGTGACTGGTTGCGCACCGCTGGCTACGACACCGCGTATGTAGGCAAGTGGCACGTGAGCCACGCCGACCTCACCGTCGATGGTCAGCGCCTGCGCACCAATACATCCGACGGGCAGGTGATTCCCGAAGCGGTCGATGCATACCTGGCTGCAGACCCTCTCGACGAATTCGGCTTCTCAGGTTGGGTAGGACCAGAACCTCACGGTGGGCACTGGTCTGACACGGGCTATGTGCGGGACCCGATCTACGCGGAACGGACGGCGGCATGGCTACAAGACCGCTACAAGCGCCGAGCCGAAGGTGACCAAGAAGCGGCTAAACCGTTCCTGTTGATCTGCTCGTTCGTCAACCCTCACGACATCGTGCTTTGGCCGATACTGGCCGTGCACAAACGGCGGGGCAACGAATTTGCGCCCTCGTTGGCTGAACCACCGGCGATCCCGCCGTCACCCACCGACGACGAGGATCTCTGCAGCAAACCCGCGTTGCAGATGGCCTACCGCGACGGCTACTACTCGGCGTACGGCCCGGCACCTCTGATACGGCGTGCATATGAGCGCAACGCCGAACGCTATCGCCAGACCTACTACCGGTTGCATCATGATGTGGACGAGCCCATTGATCGGGTTCGCCGTGCGGTTACCGATGGGAGCAGCGCCGATACCGTCCTGGTATTCAGCGCGGACCACGGTGATTTGCTCGGTTCACATGGGGGTTTGCATCAGAAGTGGTATCAGCTGTACGACGAGGCGACTCGGGTGCCGCTGCAGATCGTTCGCACCGGGACTAGTGCCACCAAACAGGCAGTTGTTGACGTGCCGACAAGCCACATTGACCTGCTCCCCACGTTGCTGGGGCTAGCGGGTGCCGATGAAGCGGCGCTGGCGACCGAGTTGGCACGGACCCATACAGAAGTCCACCCCTTACCGGGCAGAGACCTGAGCAACCTGCTGTCGACGCCGCAGCAGGCACCAGCAGATTCGGTTTATCTCGTTACTCGCGACAACATGCTGGAAGGCGACGGTTCGAGCGCCGCAATGCTGGCAGCGCGAGGGCGTGTTGATGCTCCGTTCCCGCTGCAGATCAAGGTCCCATCACATGCAGCCACCAACGTGGAGGCGGTCGTCGGTACCGTCGACAATCAATTGTGGAAGCTGGTCCGCACTTTCGATGACCCTGCCACCTGGACCGAACCCCATGAGCGGCAACTCTCAGCGCGTAGCGCGGGTGGTCCGCTGTATCGGAGCGAACCGATCCCTGACCAATGGGAGCTTTACTGCCTCAGTGACGATCCCATCGAAGCGCACAACCAATGGAACAACCCCGACTGTGTGGAGGTATTTGAAATGTTGAAGGAAGACCTGAAGCGAATCCGGCGCGAACGGATCCCGGCGCGTAACGCCGAGTGGCCCACCGCGCCCCGACTCGCAGATCGTCCCAAAGCGAAGCGCCCGCCGCTGCCGGCACGTGGGGTACGGAGGTTGCTTCAATCCGCAGGTCTGCATCCCGACGACCCCGAGTCGGTGAAGCTGGACTTGCGAGGTCACCGTGCGCTGATCGTTGCCACCAATCAGGCAACGCTTGAGGTTGGCAAACCGACCGGTGTGTTCGGGTCGGAGCTGACCGTTCCCTACTACGAGTTCACCGATGCCGGCATGGAAGTCGATATTGCCTCGCCCAAAGGCGGTGATATCCCATTTGACCCGAAGTCGTTCATCCCCTTCATCCGTTCCCATCACGATGACCGCTTCATGACAGACGACGAGGCCAAGGAGAAAGTCATCAACAGCCTGGCTATCGGAGATCTCAACATGGACGACTACGACATCGTTTATTTCGCCGGTGGTTGGGGAGCCGCATGGGACCTCGGCACCTCGGATGTGGTCGGTGAACAGGTCACCGTCGCCGCTGCCAAGAACAAGGTGCTCGGCGGGGTTTGCCATGGACCACTCGGTTTGCTGAAAGCTAAGACC
>JAKZTU010000168.1:0-4301 GCA_047516945.1 Acidimicrobiales bacterium | reverse complement strand
AACAATTCGGATCGCCAACCTCGCGGGTGACTTCGGGCGCAACGAACACTTGTTGCCCGCTGCCGCGTTCGTACAGGCATTCTTCCCGTTGGTTGTGTTCTTCGGCCTGCAACGTTTCTTCGTGCGGGGGATTCTGGCGGGTTCTGTGAAGGGCTAGCCCGGTCGGTGAGCGCGCGGGCCTCGGCGAGGGCCAGCACCCGCACTGCCCACCCCGAGCCGATGACTCCGGTTCCCGCCAGCCCTATGGTCTTCGCCCTCATCTCTCGTGTCGTGCCTTCACCACAGAACCCGGACGGGGAATTCTCGGAATGCGGAGTCTCTCGTGACCAATATCAGCGACTCCAACTCCGCCTGAGCCGCCAGAATCCGGTCGAACGGGTCCCGATGTTCTGCAACATAGCTACCGGCACGCAGACCGTGCTGGTAGGTGACCGGCAGCTGCCGCATCGCCGCGCCCACAACCGACTCATTGAATCGCAACACAGTGCTTTCATATTCGGGTAGCCGACCGAGTCGGACCTTGGTGGCTATTTCCCACGCGCTAGCCGCACTAACAAGCACATCGTTCCCGCGATCGGAGACCGCCTCCCTGGCTGATTGCGATAGCGCTGGATGATTTGACCAGCACCAAAGCAGCGCGTGGGTGTCGAGCAGCAGATCACTCACCTGAGTACGCGCCCTCCCATGCCGCAAGCTCCTCTTCGGGCAGCGGTTCAAAAAACTCAGGACCCACCATAAGACCGGGAAGGAGCCCTATGCGCCTTCCCTCTATAGGGGCTAGCGGCATCAGCCGAGCGTAGGGCTTGCCCGCTTTGGCCAGGACGATTTCCTCCCCGTCGTGGGCACGCTCCAACAGCTTCGACAAATGGGTCTTGGCCTCGTGGACGTTGACCATTGCGGTCATGATTGATTCTCCTGCCTGGTATTTTGTGCTCGTGGATATGACTTAGTCCGATGACTAGACTAACTACTGCTGCTGGTTGTAGCAACGAATTTCTGACGATCTTCAGAGAGAGTCAGTCACCAGGTGGGGTTGGTGAGGATGCCGCCGTCCACTACTAGGTCGGCGCCGGTGATCCACCGGGCCAGATCGGAGCACAAGAACCCGCAGGCGTCCCCGACGTCTTCGGGGGTTCCCATCCGGCCGAGGGGAACAGCGGGTCCTCCCAGACACCTAAGAGATATGCTCGTGGTCAAGGCCGGATTGTCCGACCAAGAAATCGACGAGTTGCTCTGACACCAAACAGACAGCGAGGTTTAGGGCGATGTCCCATATTGAGGTTTACAGGAACATGGATCAAGGGCCCGCGTGGTGTGCCATCGGCACGCTGGGCGACGCTGGGTACTACGCGGGCGCCGACAGCCGCGACGAACTCCTGGCGCTGATCCAAGAGGCCTCGGAGATGGAAGGAGTCACCCCCACCATCTCCATTGACCACACCAACACCACGCCAACCCGCCTGAATCCTTCCAGCCTCCTCCGGCACTATTCCAGATGAAAGCCGTTACCCCTGGAGTGCCAGGTGAACCCCGGCCCCGCCCCGAACAAAAACCTGTCAACGCTGGTCTGATCCCAAGGTCCACTCTGGGGTCCCACACTCCTCACCCGCCGCCACCGTAAAGGGCATACCGCCACCAGGGGTTTCTATCGCGGTGTTGGGTTCCCCGGTAGTCCACCTGAAGATCCCTAGGTCTGAACGACGCCAGCAAGTTGGAGTATGGCGCGAAGTAGCACTTCTGCTCCTTGTCCGGCGGCTTCGGGGGTAATGGACTCGGCTTCATTGTGGGATAGGCCGTTCAGGCAGGGGATGAAGATCATTCCGGTAGGTGCTTTGAGGGAGACGTGGCAGGCGTCGTGCCCGGCACCGGAGTTGAGCCGCTGGTACGAGTAGCCGCAGTGCTGCGCTGCGGTTTCCACGGCTTTGACGCATTCGTCGTCGAAGATGACGGGTGCGCAGTCGTTGTCTATCTCGATGCGCGCCTCGCAGCCATGCTCGGCCGCTGCACTAGCGACCAGGGTTCGCAAGCCTGCCCCCATCTCGTCGAGCGCGGCGGCGTCCGGGTGGCGAATGTCGATTGAGCACACAATCTCGGCGGGCACTGTGTTGGGTGACGCCGGTTCGGAGCGGAGCTGTGCGGGGGTGACCAGACCCGCGGGGAAGTCGCGGGCAACCATCTCGTAGAGTCCGTTCAGCACAGCGGCCAGTGGTCGGGCCGGGTCGTGTCGGCGGTCCATCGGTGTGGTGCCGGCGTGGGCTGGGATACCGGAGAGGGTGACGGTGAACCAGCGAATGCCTTGGACACCGGTCACCACGCCGATGGACGAGCCGATTTGCTCCAGGATCGGACCTTGTTCGATGTGGAGCTCTAGGTATGCACGAAGCGGCTTGGCGAACGCCGCTTTGCCGGTCCAGCCAAGCCGGTCGAGTTCGGTGCCGACGCTGGTGCCGGAGCGGTCGGTGAGCGCGCGGGCCTCGTCGAGCTCTAGCACTCCGGCCCAGACAGCTGAGCCCATCATCGATACCGGGAATCGCGACCCCTCCTCGTTGGTCCACACCGCCACTTCCACAGCAGTTCGGGTTGGGACGGAGCAGTCGTTGAGCGCCTCGATGACTTCGAGGCCGCCAAGTACGCCGTAGACGCCGTCGAATCTCCCTCCGGTGGGCTGGGTGTCGAGGTGGCTGCCGAGCACTACCGGCGGGGCATCGGGGTCGGTGCCCCACCGGCGGGCGAAGAGGTTGCCCACTCCGTCGAGCTCAATGGAGCAGCCTGCCTGCTCGGCCCATCTGGTGAACAGGTCGCGGCCTGCTTTGTCGTCGTCGGTGAGGGCCTGGCGGTTCGAGCCGCCCGCTGGCGTGGCGCCCACTTCGGCCATATCCATCAGCCGCGACCACAGCCGGTCCGGGTTGGTGTGCACTTCGGTCATGGGGCGAACTCTGCCATCGCGTCTATCAGAGCTGGACGCATCGCCGCGACGATCTCCTCGAACTGCTCCGGCCCGGCGACCAGCGGCGGCGAGAGCTGGATGACCGGCTCTGCCCCGCGGGCCGCGGCCCGGCATGTGAGGCCGAGCGCGTACATCCGCTTGGTGAGGTACGCGGACACTGCGGCAGCATGGTGCTGCGCCTTGGCGGGATCGGACGGAGCGTGGGCGTCGAGCTCGAGGGCGAAGAAGTAGCCGTCGCCGCGCAGGTCGGTCACGATCGGCAGGTCGCACAGCGAAGCGAGCCTGGACTTGAACGTTGTGGTGTTGTTGAGCACTCGGCTCGGTAGGTTCTCCTCTTCGAGGATGTCGATGTTGGCCAGTGCTACGGCCGCTGCCACGGGGTGGCCTCCAAACGTGAAGCCGTGGTGGAACTCCTGTCCGGCGGCGATGAACGGCTCGGCTATCTTGTCGCTGATCATCACCCCGCCGAGCGGCGCGTACCCGGAGGTGAGACCCTTGGCCATGGTGATCATGTCGGGCTGGTACCCGAACCGGTCGGCACCGAACATGTGCCCGAGCCGCCCGAACCCGCAGATCACCTCGTCGGACACCAGCAGAACGCCGTGGGTATTGCAGATGTCGCGCACCCGCTGGAAATAGCCGTCGGGAGGCACGTAGCAACCTCCCGAGTTCTGAACGGGCTCCAGAAACACCGCGGCGACCGTGTGGGGGCCCTCGCGGACGATAGCCCGCTCGATCTCCTCGGCGGCGCACAGACACTCGCCGTCGTGCCCGCATATCCCGCCGACGCGGTACTCGTCGGTGTGGGCGACTTTGACCGCTCCGGGGACGAGCGGCTCGAACGCGTTGCGGATCGAAGCGAGGCCGGTGATCGACAACGCCCCGAGCGAGGTGCCGTGGTAGGCAAGGTTGCGGCTGACGACTTTGTGGCGGGCCGGTTCGCCGACGGCAGCAAAGTACTGGCGGGCCAGCTTCCACGCCGACTCGACCGCCTCGCTGCCGCCGCTAGTGAAGTACACGCGGCGCGAGCTCGGCCAGCCGGGCGGCCAGCTCGATGCCGGGTGGATGGCCGTATCCCCACAGCGGGAAGAAGCCGAGCCTGCTCATCTGCTCGTAGGCCGCCTCGGCCAGCTCGGTGCGGCCGTGGCCGATCTGGGTGGCGAACAGGCCAGCGAGCCCGTCCAGGAGGCGGTGGCCGGAGTCGTCCCACACGTAGCAGCCGTCGCCGCTCTCGATGACGGGCAGGGCGGCCGGCACACTGAAGTGGCTCCACAGGTGCCGGCTGGCGATCTCCCCCCAGCTGCTCGGGCGTCCCCCCTGGTCGGGCTCGCGGTGTTCTGATTCCATCTCGGGG
>JAKZTU010000167.1:0-3107 GCA_047516945.1 Acidimicrobiales bacterium | reverse complement strand
GTAGTTGCAGCCAAACCTCATAGAGCATTCGGAGGCCCGATGCTCCGACTGGATGGCCGAAAGACTTAAGGCCCCCGTCGGTGTTGACCGGTAGACGGCCATCCAGCGCGAATGCGCCGTCAAGCACATCGCGATAGGCCTCTCCCCGTTTAGAGAAGCCGAGGTCTTCCATCAACACGAGTTCGGTTGGCGTGAAGCAATCGTGCACCTCTGCCATGGCGATCTCGGCTGTGGGGTCGGTGACATTTGCCTGCGCGTAGGCGTCGTCGGCCGCCCATTTCGACTCGTTGAGCGTGGTGTAGTCATAGTCGGGGTCAAGCGACCCGGCACCCGTGCCGGCCACACACGAAAGCGCCTTGATGTACAGCGGGTCTTTGCAATATTTGTGAGCGTCTTCGGCACGGCACATGATCACACCTGCGGCTCCGTCAGCGACACCCGCGCAGTCAAACACCGACAACCGTCCCGCAACCGCCGCCATCTGACAGATCTGCTCAGCGGATGTCTCGCGCCGGAACTGCGCCAGCGGGTTGCGGGCGCCGTTGTAGTGGTTCTTCTCGGCGATTTTGGCCACCGCGTAACGCAGATCATCTTCATCGATTGAGTACTTGGCTGCGTAGGCAGGAAGAATCAAGCTGAACATGGCCGCCGCGGTGAGTGTTCGCTGAGTTCCGTCGGTTGGGATGGGGAAGGCGTTGAGCCCTTGGTAACCACCGTCTTTCACCTTTTCAGCACCCAACGCCATCACTAAGTCATACGCTCCTGAGGCAACCGCGTAGGCCGCTTGGCGCATCGCCTCAGAACCGGTGGCGCAATAGTTCTCCACACGGGTGATCGGCTTGCCGTGAATCTTGAGCGGTCCACCCATGGCCAGACCCGACGCTGCCGACTGTGACGTTCCAAACCAGAAAGCATCGATGTCGTCTTGGGCCACTCCGGCTGAGGCGTAGGTGGCTTGAGCGCCGTCGATAATCAGGTCGTCGAGCGAGGAGTCCCAGTGCTCGGCGAAGCGTGTGCAGCCGACCCCGATGATCGCGACCTGGTCCTTTATTCCATGTGATCCCATCAGCTCTCCTGGGGCGTGCCGGCACTGTTTTGGCCAGCATCGCGAACCGGTCGCACCTTCCAAAAGTAGTTGTGGATCTCGTCGCTGGTGTACAGCCGTCTAAAGGTCGGTTCCACCCGTCCGCCCACCTCAACTTCATCGGCGGCGACGTCTGTGAGTTCCAGCGGGGCCCGTCCTCCCCCATCGAAGTCGACCACCGCGAACACCACCGGCGGGTTCGGCGAATACACCAATTTGTCGACGGTGAAACTGGCGATCGTGCCCTCTGTGTCGGCCATAGCTATCGGTTCCATGTCGTCTACGGCCCCGCCCTTTTCCGACACCCGCGCAGGCGGGAGATGAACCATCTGACTGGACCGATCGCGTGTGCCCACAAAACCGAACTTCCACGCTTCACGGCGGTGAGCAGCGCTCGCTGAAGGCCGATTGGGTGCCGGTCGGTTTGGAGGCTCAACCGCCACCATCTGGCGCCACGACAAATACTTGCCATAGCTCACCGCTCCACCCGTCGCGATCTGGGTCGAAACCGTCGCGGACCCACGATGATCCACAATGGCTTCGGTGGTTCGCAGCACTACGGCTTCCACACCATCGGCAAGCACAACGAGCACGATGATCTCGTTGGGGCCTGCTTCGTCAAGCGCTGACGCGAGCATCAAAGCGCCGTGAGCGGTGCCGGTATTGCCGACCGTGTTTGCCAAGTCGTCAACCATCTTCTCCGCCGGAACTCCCAGTAACACCCGGTTGCGTCTAACCGCGCGGCTGTGCATTCCGGTTAAGGCCAAGTGGTCAACGTCATCGCTGCTGATGCCAGCCGCGGCCAAGGCCGTAGCGAACGCTTCTTGCATCAACGGCGCATAAGCGATCTCACCGAATCGTTCCTCCCATACCCGCGAACGTGCCGCGCCGGGAATCCGCCAACGTTCCAGAAGTTCATCGGTGGCAACGCCGGAACCGAGATACTCCGCGATTACCGTGCCCGCTGTGTCGTCACCGACTAGTAGCGCCGCAGCACCATCACCGCCGGTCGCTTCGTCGTTCGAGGTGGCCATACCGTCGCGAATATCGGACGACACGACCAGGGTTGTGCCCAACCCGGACAGCGCCGTGCGTAGCGTTCCGATACCAGAGCGAAGCGCTCCGCCCATGTCGAGCGCACCCACCGACGGAGCCAAACGAAGCGCCGCGTGGATGGCTGTGGCGTTGGTCTTTTCGAGGTACGCCGGTGTGGATGTGGCGAACCAGAGAGAATCCACGGCGACCTCACCGGCGTTGCGCAGCGCGTTGCGAGCCGCCTCTGCGCCCATGGTTGTGGTGTCCTCGTCATACGACGCCACCGAGCGAGTTCCCTGTCCTCCGCCCTTGCCGAAAAGCGCCGCGATCTCCCGTCGATCAAGACGGTGATGTGGAACGTGGACCCCGGCGGCGATGATGCCACGCATGCGCTCTCCTGTGGCTTAACAGCCTCGCTCAGATGTGACAATGCGCATCAGACCCTACCCGTTGGCACTGTGTACCCCAGCATTCGCTGTGCAACCCAGCTTTATCACCGGTCCTGGAACTCGGCGATGCGGCGGCGGGCCACCTCCAGGTCGTCCGGGTTGGTCCACCCCGATCCACGCCTCGGTGGTCGGGATCACCTCAACGGTCAACTCAGCGGAATGCATCAGTTCCTCAACCACCTGGGCAACAGAAACTCCGAAGAAACCATGCCCGACACCGAGAAATCATCGGTTGATACGCTCCAAGTACGCGCTCAGCCGTGCGGCTCGAAAATTTGTGATAGCGGGTTTCTAATCCGTCGTCACCCCCGAACACCTGGTAGTTGCACGCGGCAACTAGCTTCGATGGCCGCGCCGACCCGAACTCCAGCAGCCGCGACCGCGGCGTCCTCGGTTTCGCTCCCGCTGTTCAAATCCCGCTCAAATGCAACCAACAAGCCAAGATCGGCGCGCAGATTCGCTGGTGCCAAATCACGCAGCTTCGTCAAGGCGGCCAAATAGACCGCGTCGGATCTGTCGTCATCGGCATCAGCGTCTCG
>JAKZTU010000166.1:0-8455 GCA_047516945.1 Acidimicrobiales bacterium | reverse complement strand
CTCATCGTCGAAAGTCTGGAAGGTGAGCACCGGCCCGAAGATCTCGCTCTGTACCACCTCACTTTCGTTTGAGGCGGGTTCGATCAGCGTTGGTTCGTAGTGAAGTGACCCCTTCACTGGTCGCCCGCCACGCACGATGGTGTCACCGGCGGCCTTCGAGCGCTCCACGAAATCGTGTACTCGTTGCCGATGGTCGGGATGAGCCAGCGGCGCGATATCGGTATTCGGATCGCGGGAATCGCCGAGGACTAGTTGATCGGCATGGTGGTTGAAGCGTTCCAGGAACGGTTCGCGGATGGAGCGTTCCACGAGCAGTCTTGTACCCGCTAGACAAACCTGGCCTGAATCATCGAACTGCCAGGCGGCTCTGTGGGCCGCGAGGTCCAGATCAGCGTCGGCAAAGACGATCAGCGGTCCCTTTCCGCCTAATTCGGCGGTGAACGGCACGATATTCTCAGCGGCTGCCTTGCCGATCACACGACCGGTGGCGGGCGATCCCGTAAAGCTGATCCGACGTACCCGCGGATCAGCAACCAGAGCCGCACCCACTTCGGCTCCAATCCCCTGCACAAGGTTGTAGACACCCGCCGGAAAACCCGCTTCGAGCGCGAGTTCGGCAAGCAGAGCTGCGCTCAAAGGAGACCATTCGGCCGGCTTGTGGATGACTGAGTTCCCGGCCGCTAGGGCCGGGGCCAGTTTCCATGTGGCGAGCATGAAAGGCGCGTTCCAAGGGGTGATCACCACAGCCGGTCCAGCGGGCATGCGCTGCACCGTGTTGGCCATGCCCTTTGCGTCCCAATGCCTGTCTTGGTGGGCGACTACCAGATCGGCATAGGTTCGAAAGTTGAGTGCTCCCCGAGCCACGAGTCGCAGCTTCATCGACTCCTCGAGAAACCCCATGTCGAGGCATTCGACATGGGCGATCTCATCTGAGTTGTCGTCGATCAGGTCTGCCAAACGGCGCATTGTCTCTGCGCGCTGCGCCACGGGCGTACGCCCCCAAAGTTCGAAACCGGCTACCGCAGCGGAGACGGCGGCCTCGGCGACCACAGAATCGCCGCGGGCAATGTCAGCCAGATGGAGTTTTTGCCAGTCCAGTGGCGAACGAGTCTCAAACGTAGAGTTCGAACCGACCCAATCTCCGCCGATCAGATGGCCGGTCGCTATTGAAACTCCGCCGATGTCGGCGCGGGGCGGCTCAGTCATTACTTGCTTCGGTTGCGCCTGGAGATCGCTTTCCAGATGCCGCGGCTCCGGTTGCGCCCGGCGACGGCGCCGTGCTCTCGTAGTGTTTCGCGCCGGGCCCGAGCGGTGCCCTGATTCCTCGGTACTCCCAGTCGCCCCCCAGCGCGGTGGAGCGAACCTCTTCAGAATCGCTGGGCTGGGCTCCCACGTCATCACGAATTGAGGTTGGGCCGGTGACGATCGTGTTGGTCAACTCGCCGAGACCCTCGACTGATACCGAAACCACATCGCCGGGGTAAACCGTGCGGGAATTGGCAGGAGTGCCGGACAACAAGATGTCCCCGGGCACGAGCGTGATTGTGCGGGCGATGTCGGCCACGATGTAGTGCATGTCCCACTCCATCTCGTCTGTGGTGGCGTCTTGGCGCACTTCGCCGTTGACGAGGGTCTGGATCCGTTTGCCTCGAAAATCCCAGTCGGTGACCAGACCGGGGCCGACCGGGCAGAGGGTGTCGCTTCCCTTCACCCGCAGCATCGAACCCGCATCGGTGTCGCGAAAGTCATGCAATCCGTAGTCGTTGGCGACCGAGTAGCCGGCGATGTAGTCACCTGCTTGTGCGGGTGAGACGTTGCGACAGGTCCGGCCGATCGCGATGGCTATCTCACCCTCGTAGTTGAGCCACTGGCAGCCCTCAGGCCGAACCACGTCGGCGCCGTGACCGCACAACGCGGTCACAGGTTTGTGGAAATAGGTGGGCGCGGCCGGGAGTTTCGTCATGAACTCGTCGACCCTGCTGCGGTAGTTGAGATGAATGCAAATGATCTTGGTTGGTTCGACGGGTGCGAGGTGTAGGGCGTCCGCCAACTGCACCCGACGACCATCGCCAGCTATCAACTCGTCGCCTCGGCGTTCTGTGAGCGTCGGGTAGCCATCGACAAGAACACGGCGGTATTCGGTCATAGCCTGCGACAATAGCCAATTGCTAGATCTTTTGGTACCGAACGATCCATGGACTTAGGTTGGACACCTATGGTTGGTCCCCGGAGGACAACGAGAACTTGACCGATAACGAAGGCTCGACGGACGGTGAAGACTTCTTGGCCGCTGAGCGTGACATCCGCAAACGACTCGGTGATCGGGAACTCGATTTCGATTCGTTGCACGCCATATCCAACATCTATAGAGCCGCCACGGCTGTGCGTCGTCGAGCGGAACGCGAGGTTTTGGCGCAGCACAACCTTTCTTGGGGTGGCTTCACCATCTTGTGGGTTCTGTGGGTTTGGGGGCAGATGGACACCGCCCGGCTGGCGTCTGAGTGCGGGCTGGCCAAAGGCACCCTCACGGGCATGCTCTCAACGCTTGAACGAACCGAACTCGTCGAACGGGAGAGAGTCAAAGCTGACCGACGCAAAGTGACGGTTGCGCTCACCGCTGATGGGTTGACGCTGATCGAAGATCTGTTTCCTCGCTTCAATGCCTATGAGACGGCTATGTCTGAAGGACTCTCCCCTGAAGAAAAACGAGAAATGGCCCGCCTGCTCCGCAAAGTAATTTCGAACGCTGTGTAGTTACTGGGACTTTTGGGCGAGGCGGGTGAAACCGTCGCGGGTTTGGGGGAGTTTCATCTCCAATACCCGGGAAGCCACGATGGTGCGCAAGATTTGGGCAGTACCACCGCCGATGGTGAACATGCGCACATCGCGGTACATCCGCTCCAAAGGATTGCGCCGCGAATAGCCGGCAGCTCCGAAAAGTTGCAAGGCGTCGCTGACCACCGCGATGGATGTCTCAGCGGTGAAGAGCTTTGCTTGAGCGGCAAGCGTCGGATCAGGGAAGGGACTGTTTTTGGAGCCGCGTGACGCGGCAGCCCGATAGGTGAGACTTCTCGCTGCTTCAAGCCGAGTGGACATGTCTGCGACCATCCATTGCAAACCCTGGAACTCAGCGATCGGCCGTCCGAACTGCTGGCGTTGTTTCACAAAGGCGACCCCGAGTTCGTAAGCACCTGCGGCCAAACCCAATGCCACCGTGCCCGCTCCCACACGTTGGCTGTTGTAGGCGTTCATCAGATCAGCGAAGCCGCGCCGGAACCCAGACGGTGGCAACAGCACCATGTCGTCTGTGACTTCCATGTCCTCAAAGATCACTTCGCGTTCGGGAATCCCTCGCAAACCCATGGTCGGTTCGCGCTTCCCGAAGGACAGACCGGGAGTCTCATCGCGGATGGCGAGAAATCCGCCGATGCCCTGTTCAGTGCCAGTTTCATCAAACACCCGAGCGAAGATCAGGTGGAGTTTCGATACCCCCGCACCGGTGATCCAGTGCTTCTTGCCGTTGACGATGTAGCGATCGCCGCGCCGTTCGGCACGGGTAGTCATCTCCGAAGCAGCACTGCCGGCGTCGGGTTCGGTGATGCAGATTGCTGGTTTGTCACCAGCCAGCACCAACTCGGCGGCCCGCTTGCGCTGGTCGTTGGTGCCGTAGGCCATGACCGCTGAAATTGCTCCCATGTTGCACTCGACAGCGATACGGCCTGTGACCCCGCAAACCTTGGCCATCTCCTCCACGACGAGTACTGCATCGAACAATGATCGCCCCGGGCCGCCGAACTGCGCGGGAATGGTCATGCCCACGAGACCTGCATCAGTGAGCGCTGCCACGTTGCCCCACGGATACTCTTCGGTGTGGTCGATCTCGGCGGCGCGAGGAGCGATTACGTCGTTCGCCAACTCGCGGGCGCGGTGCTGCAAAGCGAGTTGTTCGTCGGTAAGTGTCGAGGTCATATAGATGCTGCCTTAGTGGTGCCTTCGTCAGGGGAGAGAGTGGGACGGGCGGACGCGTCTCGGGTCAGGGTGAATAGCTCGCGTTGGGCATGGCTGCCGCCTATGCGACAGATGTCGGGTTCCAAACGGTCGAGTTCGTTCACCGCAGCGGCGTGATCCCCCTCTACATGAGCGCGGACTGCAGTAAGCAGTGGTCGTACGACCTCGCCGAAAGTGCGCGCGTTCTCCGACACGGGAGCTGGGTGAGCGGCTGCAATGCCAGCAAAGAACGGCACCGCTCCGGGATGCTCCGAGCGGCGAAGAAACACCAAGCAGGCATGCAGATCAATGAAGCCGCAAGTGTGGCGTTCGGCGATCGTGGCCCAGCGGTCAGCCAGCGCCGACCAGCGGTCAGCCACGTCAACCCCCACGAGTTCAAGCCGCCACAACAACGAGGTCAGGTCGCACAAGCGGAACGCAGTGTCGGCGACGGCCAACTCCTGGTCATGAATCGACAACACTCGCTGGTACTCGCCGACCGAGATGAACCTGAGTGCCAGATGCCACCAAATGTGAGTCGAGAGAGCATCCTGGTCGTGCCACAGGGGGTCTGGTCCATCGAGCAGGTCTAGCGCACTCTGTTGGTCATCTGCGGTTTCATACACGTGGGCGAGAGCGTGGCGAGCCCACAGGTCCTGTGGATCGAGATCTAGGGCCGCGCGCCCAATCTGTTCGGCCTCGTCGAGACGACCAGATTCCTCAAGGGCGAAAGCAAGCTGGCCCTGTACAAATCCATAACCGTGATCGTCGCTTTGCCAGCTATCTGCCGCGGACCGCGAAGACCTCATCCGACCCTCGGTGTCTCCAACGTGAAGATAGATGTCGTGCGCGATCCGAATCGCGGCAAAATCGTGTCCTGCCTCGGCGAGTTCGTCCCAAACCTTGGCGGCTCTGGTGTAGTCACCCGCCAAAAGGTGCCTCAACGCTCTCGCGTGGGCCTGTTCACGTTCGCCAGCAGCGTCGACCCGCTGATCAACCCGTTCAACCTCACATCTCAACGCTGCAGCGTCAGGGGGCGTCCCGGAAAGAACGTAGTAAGCAGCGTTGAAGACGGGGCCAAGAACAAACGCACGATCATCCCGGTTGGCCGTCTCGAGTTCGGTCATTGGGTCACCCCGAAAGTGCAGCATCTTGGCCCAGGCCCGATCCCAACAAGCAACGCTGTCGGCGGTTCCGCTGACTGGTTCGCCCCAGGCGTCAACAATCATTGGATTCTGACCTCGACATGCTCAATTCCGTTTACAAAGTTCGAACGAACGAACTCCGGCTCACCGAGTACCTCAATTTGCAGACGTTGCGCGGCGATCTCGTCGAGCAGAATGGCGACCTCCAAGCGAGCCAGTGGCGCTCCGAGACAGAAGTGCGCGCCGCCCCCGCCAAACGCAACGTTGGCGGGAGGCACGGGCCTGCTGACATCAAACCGATGAGGATCGGGAAAAACCGTCTCGTCAAAGTTGGCAGCGGCATACCACATGACCACCTTGTCGCCTTTTTGCAGTGGAGTACCAGACAGCACAACATCTCGGGTAACGGTGCGCCGAAAATACAAAATTGGCGACGAGTACCGAATTACCTCCTCCGCCCCTGACTCGATCAGCCCACGGTCGTCTTTGAGACGGGCGAACTCTTCACCGAAGCGATGAAACTGAAGGGCCAAGTGCGCAATCGCGGAACGCGTGGTCTCGTTACCGGCGAAGATCATCAATCGGAAGAAGTTCGTGAACTCGTTGTCGCTGAGTCGCTCGCCGTCAACTTCGGCGTTGATGAGCTTAGTGATCAGATCATCAGCGGGATGCTGACGCCGCTGTTCACCCAACTCACGGGCGTATTCGTTGATGCCGTGGGCTGCGGGGCTGTTGAAGGGGAGCAGGCGGAGTTCGGTGGTGTTGCCGTAGGCGTCAGGCTCAAGCGGTTCGTTGGAGGTTCCCGCCACGAGGTAGTCGGAAAGTTCGATCATGTAGTCGTGATCGGCTTCGGGCACGCCCATGAGGTCACAGATGACCGAGACCGGGATTGGTTTGGCGACGGTGGATATCCAGTCGCCTCCTCCGTTGGCAGTGATGTCGTCGAGGCACCGGCGGACTCTGCCGCGGATCATGCGCTGGTATTCGAGCACATGGCGGGGTGTGAAAGCGGAACTCACCAGACGTCGCAGTCGGGTATGCACCGGGGGATCCATGTCGATCATCGAAGCCCGGGCTTCGAGCGCGTCGTCGTCGATGTCGTATATCTGAATGTGACCAACCGCTGACGAATAAGTCGTGGTGTCACGCGATACCTCCACCACATCGGCGTGTCGAGTAACGGCCCAGAACCCGTCTTCGACGGCACTGTTGGAGTCGGTGCCACTGGAGTCGGTGCCACTGGAGTCGGTGATCGTGTTCCAGCAAAGACCAGGTGTGGCTCGAACCCTGGCGAACACATCGTGCGGAATGCCCTGCGAATACAGGTCAACATCGGCAAGGTCGACAGGTGTTCGGGCCACGGTCGCCATCGCTCAGCCGATCACGAACGGGTCGCGGGTCTTGCCGCTCAATTCAACCCAGATCACCTTGGTGTTGACGAAGCCGTCGATCGCCTCAAGGCCGTTGTCTTTTCCATGACCCGACTGCTTGAACCCACCGAACGGCGTGGTGTAGCTCACCGCGCGGTAGGAGTTGATCCACACCGTGCCAACGTCAAGAGCACGCGACACTCGATGAGCGCGTCGTATGTCGTTGGTCCACAGACCTGCTGCCAGTCCGAAGTCCGAATCATTGGCCAAGCCGATTACCTGGTCTTCGTCACGAAAGGTCATCACTGCCAGCACCGGACCGAACACTTCTTCGCGCACGATCGTGGTTTCGTTGTTGACATCAACGATCACGGTCGGTCTGACGAAACGCCCGCCAAGTTCGGGATCAACGACACCCCCGGTAACGACCGTGGCACCTTCGGCTTGAGCCGCTTCAACCATCTTCAGGATCCGGTCACGTTGTGCGTCAGAAGCGGCAGGCCCCATTTCGGTAGCGGGGTCGCTGGGATCGCCGAGAACCAGGCTCTCGGCTCGCGCTACCACCCTGGCGATCACATCGTCGGCTATGTCTTCGTGAATGTATGCACGAGAACCAGCCACACAGGTCTGGCCGCTAGCCGCGAAAATACCTGAGAGCAGCCCGTTCGTCACCGCTTCGGGATCGACATCAGCAAAGATGATCTGCGGAGACTTACCGCCGAGTTCGAGCACGGTGGGCGTCAGGTTGTCGGCCGCGGCGCGGGCCACATGACGTGCAGTCGCTCCTCCGCCGGTGAAAGTTATCTTGTCGATACCCGGATGCGAGGTGATGGCCGCACCGACACCCGCTCCTCCGGTCACGACGTTGATCACACCGGGCGGGAATCCCGCTTCGGCGGCTCGCTGGGCGAGCAGCAGGGCTGTTACCGGGGTGATGTCGGAGGGTTTAATCACAGCGGTGCATCCCGCTGCAAGTAACGGTCCAAGTTTCCAGGTGAGCAGCATCAGCGGCGAGTTCCAGGGCACTATCACGCCAACAACCCCGACCGGCACCTTCTCGGTGTAGACCAAAAAATCAGGTGAAGGATTCGGCAATTGCTCACCGTGGATCTTGTCGGCTACGCCCGCGAAGAAGTCCAAGTAGCTCTTCAAAGCTCCTGCTTGCGCTGATGTCTCGCGGATGATCTTGCCGTTGTCGCGAGTTTCGATAACCGCGAGTTCTTTGGCGTCACGGGCCAGCGAGTCGCCTAGTGCCCGCATTAGTTGGCTTCGCTCTACCGCTGACATCGTGGCCCACGGCCCCGTCTCAAAAGCCTTGCGTGCCGCTGCTACCGCATCGTTGACAGCACCAGGATCGTCTGGTACTTCTGCCCAAACCTTGCCTGTGAACGGGTTGCTGGTCTGCATTCGCTGCCCGCCGGCAGGGGGCACGGAGGCACCGTCGATGAAGTTGTCGAAGCTTTCAACTAAGTCAGTGGGATCGGTCATTGCTATTCGTCCTCGCAAATAGAGATAGCGCTGCTAGGGCATTTGTCCACGACGATCTCAGCTCTTTTGCGTGGTAGCTGACCATCACCGATCACCATGGAGATGCCCTCGTCGTCGTCGAGCCGGAAGACATCGCTTTCGAGCAGTTCGCATTGTCCAACACCTACGCAAACCTCATGGTCAAGTTCGACGGTGACCAGATCGCCTTGAACGTCGAGCGGATCAGCTTCAGCCACGAGACGCTCCCATCTCCACCGACAGCACGCCATGCACGAAGTTCGACGGAGCATGTACTGCTTCGCCTCGGCGCTCGAGCACCATAGAGCGCTTGCGCATCTCTGTGAGCAGCACGGTTATCTCCATGCGAGCCAGAAACGCGCCGAGGCAGAAGTGCGGACCCCCGCCACCGAAAGCGAAGTGGGGATTGTCGGGTCGGCCCACGTCGAAAACAAACGGATTCTCAAA
>JAKZTU010000165.1:0-5389 GCA_047516945.1 Acidimicrobiales bacterium | reverse complement strand
ACTGAACGCAGGAGCACGACGTCTTGGGCAAAGGAGGCCGAAAGTTCGGGGTCAACCATGGCGTTGCCACCGAACTTCACCACAACAACGGCGTCGCGAAACCTCTGGATGTAGGGCAGGGCTTCGATCAGCGCGGTCGCGCGCCGTTTGGGAGCGAAACCCCGCTCCGAGATCAAATCTGGAACTTCTGGATCGGTCATGAGCGGTACCCCGCGTTGATCTCGATGTATCCGTGAGTCAGGTCGCATGTCCAAACTGTCGCTGAGCCGGTACCGATACCAACGTCAACCCGCAGGTCGATTTCGTCTCGTTGTAGATGTTGGGTGGCCCGCGCCTCGCTGTAGCGGTGATGTGAGGCACCGCCCGAGGTGACCAGTTCGTCGCCGATCCAGATCGATAGCTGATCGCGATCGGCTTTCTCTCCAGCTTTGCCGACTGCCATACCTATCTGCCCCCAGTTGGCGTCTTCAGCGGCCAGGGCTGTTGAGACTAGGGGTGAGTCAGCGATCGACCGTGCGATTTTGTGTGCTGAATCGTCGGATTCAGCCCCGGTCACGGCCACCTGCACGAACTTGGTGGCACCCTCGCCGTCACGCACTATCTGGTGCGCCAGATCCAACAGAACGCTGTCGAGCGCGGCTTGGAAATCACCGAGCCGAGAATCCAGCGGTGAGTTGATTTCATTGTCGATCTGTTCGCCGGTGGCGAACAGCAGAACAGTGTCGCTGGTGGAAGTATCGGAATCGACAGTTATGCGGTTGAAACTCGCCGCGACAGACTGCGAAAGGCAGCTCTGGAGAATCTCTGGAGCGACTGCGAGGTCAGTGAAGACGAACGCCAGCATGGTGGCCATATCAGGCGCGATCATCCCGGAGCCCTTGGCGATTCCGGCGATGTGTGCCGCAGTTGAGGGGATACGCGCCGCTGAGCCTTTGCTGAAAGTGTCAGTTGTGCGGATCGCCGCCGCGGCGTCGGACCACGTCTGTGCATTGGCAACGCCGAGATTGTCGACCAAACCTGGAAGGCTGTTGCTCAAGATGTCGTCTGGGAGAGGCTCGCCGATGACTCCGGTGGATGCCAGATATACCCGGTCGACATCAACTCCTAGGGCTTGGGCCACCGTCTCGGCAGTGAGAGTCGCGCTGGCGGTTCCTGCCGCCCCGGTGAAGGCGTTTGCGTTGCCCGAGTTGCACACCAAGGCCCGCGCTGTGCGATTTCCTTCGTTCAAGATACGCCGACACCATTCCACGGGCGCGGCCGGGCACTTCGAGCTGGTGAACGTTCCGGCCACGGCGGTGCCTTCCGCCAGTGAGGCGAGGAACAGATCGTCTCTGGAGCGGTGCTTGATGCCAGCGGCATAAGTTGCCAACTGCACCCCCGCGATGGGGGGCATGTCGGGAAACGAAGCTGGTGCTAGGGGTGAAACAGATTCAGACATAAACAATCGGGTGCGTTCTATCGGGGTTGGTTGACCACAGATGCTCAAGGAAGGTGCTCAAGGAAAGAGTCCTGCGGTGGGTAAACCTGTGTGTTCGGGAAGTCCGAGAACCGCGTTGGCGCATTGGATTCCTTGTCCCGACGCTCCTTTCACCAGGTTGTCAAGCGCGCCAATGGCCATCACCGTTTTAGTCCGCGGGTCGACTCTGGCGGTGAGATGGACGGTGTTTGATCCAAGCGTCGCCTTGGTTGACGGAGACCGCTCGTCGACGACCACGAACGGTTCTTCAGCGTACGCCTGGGCTAGGCACTCGAGCGCTTCATCGGTGGTCGCTTGAGTCTCGCCTCGCAGTCCGTAGCAGGTAGCGAGAATACCGCGATTCATCGGCGCAAGATGCGGCGTGAAGAGGACCTGAGTATTGGTACCGGCGAATTCCGATATCGCCATTTCGATCTCAGGTGTGTGGCGGTGGTTCAGTAATCCATAGGCGGTGAAGTTTTCGTCGACCGCACAGAACGAGGTGTTGTCTTTCGGGGGCCGACCCGCACCTGAGACGCCGCTGGCCGCGTCAACGATTATTCCGGTCGGTTTGACGATCCCGGCTTTCACTAGAGGCGCCAAGGCCAACGAGGCGGCGGTGACATAGCAGCCGGCTACCGCGGTTAGTTCTGCGCCACAGAGTTGATCCCGGAACAATTCTGGAAGTCCGAACACGAACTCGCTCAGCAGATCCGGAGCTTGATGGGTTTCGCCATACCACTTCGGGTAGACGCTGGGGTCGTCAAAACGAAAATCAGCGGAGAGATCGATGATGTGTTTGACCTTGCCCCGAAGCTGCGGCACCAGAGTCTGTGCATGCCCGTGGGGAAGTCCCATCAACACCAAGTCCACTGATTCTTCAATGGTGCTGATCAGTCCGTCGTTGTGCGGCACGAAGGCCATGTCGCCATAAGCCGAAGCGAGACTTGGATACAGGTCTGCGATCGGTTTGCCGGCTTGGGATTCACCCGTGGCGATGACCACCTCGAAGTTGGGATGAGCCGCGCACAAGCGCAGGAATTCCGCCCCGGTGAATCCAGAAGCGCCAATGATCGCGAGCTTGTGCATCTTGTTGACTATATCAATAACGTATGTTTATGCAACATCCTGCAAATTTATGAGTCTACCGATCAAGCGAGGAGTTCCGGAACGATCGGACACTCACGGCGAAATCGAAGCTCACTCACCGGGTGCGGCCCAGATGGACCGACAACGGTGTCGACGCAATCAAGCGAAAACACTTCAAAGTCATGATAGCTGCGACTCCCCCGCCGGTCGCGCAGGGCTAGCTCTCTCGCGCCAATCCACATTTGATCTGGCAACACCCTGCCCAGGCCGGCAACAAGCCACACCGGAATCTCCATTTGCTGCGCAGCCGTCGCTGCAGAACTTGCGCCCAACCGAAGTAACGCTTCACCATCGCTGGCCGCCTCCGCCTCCAGAATCAACAAGTCCACGGTTTGCTCAGGCCAGGCAAACGAGTGATCTTCTGCGCCAACAGCTTCGGCCGTCGTCAAATCAATATCTGGCCGCCATAAAGCCGCCTCGCGGCTCGCCTCCGCCAACCCCACCACGAGTACCGACGCCTCGCTGGGAATCTGATTGGTCAACTCTTCAGAAGTGCGATCTCGCTCTAGAGCAGCAACACAGTCATAGGCCTCCGTCACCGGATCGCTTCCCGACAAAATACGGGCACAAACCCACACCAGCGGCGCGCAAGCTGGGCGACGTTCAACTAGTCGCTTGCAGGCGATCAGCAGTTCCATCGGATCGTAGGCAAAATCGGCGAGCGCGTACGCTGCCTCGCGCACCAGCGGTACAGTCGAAGTATCACCAGCTTGAGCTACATATCGGAGGCGCTCAACCGGATGCACAGAGTCAATCGTAGCCTGCCTTGCTGGTCAGCAACTTCTGCGTCCCGATGTAACCGGCTTGGGCCGCGTAGCGCTAACGTTGCGGCGTGATAACCACCCCTGAGCTTGAACTCGATCCTCTCACCGGCGAGAGCCGCCCTCTTTCAGATTGGCTCACGACTTTTCCCCTCGCGTGCGTGGTGCTTGATCCATTCACCCACGAAAGCGCCTGGATCCTCGACACCTCAAAACGGATCCTGCAGGGCTTCCTCGAAGCCGATTGTCGTCCCTGCTGGATTCTCACCTGCTCAGGTGACGACGCCAAGCGGTTCCTCGGGCCGTACGCCGATGAAGTGTTGACATTTACCGACCCGTCACGCGCTATCGCCAAGGGCTTGGGCGTCGAGTCCGCGCCCGCTTTCTTGCTGGTGCGCCAAGACGGAATCGTGACCGCCAAAGCCGAAGGGTGGAACCCCGACACTTGGCGTGACGTAGCCGAAGCAATCGCTGATCTGACCCACTGGTCCCGACCAGCAATCCCCGCCGAAGGCGACCCCGCCTCATACCCCGGCACCCCGATCGACGCCACTGTTTAGCCGATGAGTCCAATGACGAGCAGACCATATGACCGGTTGTCCGCATCGGTTGTGGCTCGACCCCAGCGACCCAGACGCCTCGTGGGACAACGTGGTCTACCGGTTCTCCCCGTAACCGAGGCGACAGGAGCCGCGGAAGGCCACTGGAACTAGTCGGCGGTCAACCCATTGTGCTTACGGCGTTTGACCCCCGACACAACCGAAATCCCAGTAAACACAATTCCGCTAGTTGCGACAGTGAACAAGAACACCGGCGATACTGATGAACCGCTCCAAAAACGCCAAGAATAGGCCACCGCGAAAAATACATGAACTACGGCCAGGCTCCGCGCCGTGACAAGGGTCGTCTCTGACAGCCAGAATCGCTGTACGCGGGTCTGTTCTTCGCATTGCGAGTCGGTCATGGGCTAACTGTACCTCCCGGGAAGCGCAGTTGGAGAGCAACAGGTTTTTCATTGCTTTTCCTGCAATGGTCCGGTATACCTACTGCATGCTTGATCGTGCAACGCATGCCAGCGACAATGAGGGCTCCCTCCACACAAACGAGCCCGCGTCCCGTGACGAATGGGCTGACTACGTGCCCGAAGGAATCCACATCTCCGAGACCCGCAAAAGGGAACTCCTCGAGGAGCAGGAACGTTACCTTGATGAACTCATCAAGGAAGTCGGAGAGCCAACAGCCGAGGAGATGGCCCGTGCTGAAGCCTGGTGGCGACCGATCGAGGAACACCTGAGAAAAGACATCAACTCGTGAAGCCGATCATCCTCGACTCGGGGGCTGTCACGTCCTTGGCGCGCAAGAGCAGGCAAGCGGTAGCCAGCATCCAACTAACAGGCAAGAAAGATTCATGGTTTACAGTTGTGCCATCTCTCGCTCTCTTTGAATGTCCCTCGGGCCAACAACGCACAGACGCTGTGGTCAATAGGTTCATCAAGAGATGCGCGGTGGTTGACGGCCCTCACGAGCGGCTCGCGCGTCGCGCTGGTGTTTTAAGCCTGAATCCACCGGTTGGTTTGTGAGGGGGGCTGGTGTTGGGTTGGTTGGTGCCGGGCTGGTGTGTGGGGGCGGGCCGTGGCGTTGGGGGGCGTGTGTGGCTGGAGTTGGGGGTTGTGGCGGGTTGGTGGCGCTGGGGGTGCGGCTGCGCTGCGTCGGGCGCGGGGCGCGGGTTAGATGAGCAGGGGCAGGTTGCGGATGCGTTGCAGGGCTGTGGTGAAGGTCGTGGCCCATGGCCAGCACGACGGGAGGCGGAGTTTGCGGCGGCCGCTGTGGTTGACGAGGCGGGCGGGCACAGCGAGGAGCCGGTTGCGGATGGTGGCCGCGACGGTGAGTTGGTGGGTGGGGTGGACACCGCCGAGGCGGGCGGTCCAGCGCACGAGGTTGTGGGCGAGCACGCAGCAGGCGAGCCAGGCGCCGTTGGCGAAGAACCGTCCCGAGGGGCAGCGGCTGAGCCCGGAGCCTTCTT
>JAKZTU010000164.1:0-2745 GCA_047516945.1 Acidimicrobiales bacterium | reverse complement strand
CGAATCTCTGTTCACATTCGTTGTCTGGAGAAACGACGACCACAGCGTTGAGCCCGAAGCAATCGTCGCCTTCGACCGTGCTATCGGCGCAGAAGACAAAGCCATGCTCGAACAGGTGCCCGGGACTCTGCCGCTCACCCGCACCGGCGTCGTCAACGTGCAATCAGACAAACCGTCGGTTGAGTGGCGCCGCTGCTTTGCCGAGTTCATCCAACTGGAGGCGTAATGAGAGCTAGCGACAGGACACATCGATGATCAGCGGCATGAACCACGCCGTGCTGTACGTGCGTGACTCCGAACGGCATCGAAACTTCTACGAGGACGTGCTCGGGTTCAGCACCGTCATCAACGCAGTTGGGCAATACGCATTCATGCGCGCGCCTGGCTCCGAAAACCATCACGACATCGCCTTTTTCGCCATCGGCGAAAACTCCGGCGCATCGCAGGCCGGACGGCAGACAGTTGGCATGTACCACATCGCCTGGGAAGTAGCGACCCTTGCCGAACTGGCTGAAATGGAACGCCGGTTGCAAGCCGCAGGTGTCCTGATCGGTGCCTCAGATCACGGTGTCAACAAGAGCCTGTACTGCAAAGATCCCGACGAACTCGAGTTCGAAGTGATGTGGCTCGTGCCCCCCGATCAATGGGGTGCAGACGAACACCAAGCGATCATCCGACCCCTGGATCTGGCCGCAGACATGGAACGCTTTGCCGGCTTGGCGGCCAACCCCGCAGCCGAAACCACGAAAGAGACAGCGTGAACCTCTCCAACCACTACTGCCACTTCTTCGAAGAGGACGAGTTCAGCGAGACTGACCGGCCGGGATTCAGGCGGCGGGTGATAACAGGAGAGAACCTGCAACTCTGCTTCTGGCGCATCAAAGGCGGTGCGACTGGGTCGTTTCTGCACAAACACGACGACAATGAACAACTCGGGATCATCGTGCGGGGTGCGCTGGACTTCCGAATTTTCGACGGCGAAGAGTCCGACAACTCATCGCAACGAGAGGTGCTGAGCGCCAACCAGGTTTACCTGGCAGCACCCGGCGTGTGGCACGGCGACAGCATCTTCGTGGGCGACGACGAATACGACGAATGCTGGATCCTCGACGTGTTCAGCCCGCCACGCGACGATTTGGTGGCCGGCTGATGGCAGATTGGAGGCTCGCAGTCGATATAGGTGGGACGTTCACCGACGTTGTACTGCTCGACGCCGAATCTGGGCGGATCGTTGTCGACAAAACCCTCACCACACCCGCCGCGCCACTCGATGGCGTGCGCACCGGGCTTACGCAGCTACTCAAACGGGCGGGCGTGCAACCCCAAGACATCACCGCGCCCATCGTTCACGCAACAACACTCATCACCAACGCTTTGATCGAAGGCAAAACCGGGCGTGCCGCGCTGGTAACCACGCAAGGGTTCGGTGACACGCTGCTCATCCGCGATGAACACCGTTACGACATGTATGACCTGCAAATCGAGTTCCCGGCACCGCCAATCCCCCGCGAGCTGACCTTCGAACTCAACGAGCGGACCATCGCCGATGGCAGCATCGCTACTGACCCGAGCACCGAAGACCTCGAAGAGTTGACCCAACAATTGCGTGACGCCGAGATCGAGTCGGTTGCTGTCTGCTTGCTCAACTCCTACGTCAACGCAACCAACGAACAGAAAGTGGCCGCGCACCTGCGCCAAGCCTTAAGCGTTCCCGTCTGTATCTCCGCCGACATTTCACCACAAATCCGCGAATACCCGCGGATGACCACCACTGCTTGCAACGCGGCCACCATGCCTGTCATCGGCCCGTACCTCGACGAACTCCAAAAGTGGCTGTCGGCGGAGGGGTTCGGAGGTTCGGTGTTGATGATGTTGTCCAACGGCGGGGTTGTGTCGGCCACCGACGCTGCCCGCGGGCCGATCCGTCTCGTCGAATCCGGGCCTGCGGCAGGTGCGCTCGCTGGAAGCTGGTTCGCCAAACGACTCGACATCAAGAGGCTCCTCTGTTTCGACATGGGCGGCACGACCGCCAAAGCCTGTCTCATCGAACACGGTGAGCCAGAGTTGACCAACATCTTCGAGGTAGCCCGGGCCTACCGTTTCAAAAAAGGATCCGGCTATCCCGTTTCGGTGCCTTCGGTGGACCTCGTCGAGATCGGCGCCGGAGGCGGCAGCTTGGCTCGGGTAGATCAGTTCGGTCTGTTGAAGGTCGGCCCTGAGTCGGCCGGGGCTGATCCTGGACCCGCAAGTTACGCCCAAGGCGGGACCATTCCCGCAGTAACCGACGCGGATGTGATTTTGGGCTTGCTGGATCCCGACGCCTTCCTCGGTGGCGACATGCCACTCGACGCATCACTGGCCGATGCTGCCACCAAAACCGTGGCCGAAGACCTATCCCTGTCCATGATCGACACCGCCGCGGGGATCCATGACGTTGTCAACCAAAACATGGCGGCAGCAGCGTCGATGCACGGCGTTGAGATGGGCATGGACCTTCGAGGGATCCCCGTCATCGCCTTCGGTGGTGCCGGCCCGGTTCATGCCTGCGGTGTAGCTGAGTTGCTCGAATCTGACGAAGTGATATTCCCGGTCAACGCCAGCGTCCTGTCTGCGTTCGGGACACTGGTGTCGCCTGTGCGCATCGACCTCGCCCGCTCAATGCCCCGCCTGATCAACTCCGTTGACCCCGCAGAACGAGACCGTCTGCTCGACGAACTCCGCGACGAAGGGCGCCGCGTTCTTCGG
>JAKZTU010000163.1:0-4146 GCA_047516945.1 Acidimicrobiales bacterium | reverse complement strand
ACTAAAGACGAATTCGTCACGGTGGTCCAGCCTCGCCAGCGGTGAGTAGCAGGCACCGGAGAGCGACACCTCGTAGCTTGAACAGACGGTGACACGGATGTCAAACTCACCGGTGCGCTCGGCGCGGTAGGTGCTAGCGCTCACTGTGTAGTCTCCAGCTTGAAGGCTAAGGTCGGACAGCCTGGAGTTGTAGGACACCCCGCCATCATCGTCATGGCGCATTTCGGGCCCTCCAGGGCGGTCGCCCTGAATCAAGAACAGATACGTGTCCTGATCCGATGTCAGGTCAATCGTAGCCTCAGCGGCTCGAAGCAAATTGAACGTGTAGTGTTTGGCATAGTAGGTCAGGTCTGTGCTCCTGCGCGATGCTGGCAGCACGCAGGAACTCTCCCACGACCCCGACGCCCTTACAAAGCCCATGGCCGAGCCAAGCGCAAGCCGTTCCGGAGAGTGTCGGGCCGTCGGGTCCCCAGGGTGAGGTCGGTCTCCAAGGGCACACTGGAGAAGCGGGACCACCAGGTCCCCAGGGTGAGGTTGGTCTCCTCGAAAACGACCTCCGGCTCGGCACGAACCGCGACGGTCTTCGCCTTAGCCCCGTCGTTAACTCAGTCTGAACGAAGGCCGTGCCGTGCCGCGACTCGCTCAGCTGCGAGCCGTAACGCCATCGGCATCCCTTCCGACACGACATCCACATCGACCGTCACACGATTGGGCACACGAAGCGCAAGGGCTGCGCCGCCCACAATGACGATGCGACACGGTTCGCTGAGACCCTCAACGGTGGTATTGCTTGGCCAACCGCGACGAGGCTGTCTTCGAGCACCCCGAGCGGTTCGACGTGAGTCGGCACCCCAACGATCACATCGGCTTCGGCGGACCCGGCCCGCACTATTGCTTGGGCGCCCACCTTGCGCGACGCGAAATCGGCGTGATGTACCGCCAGCTACTCGGGCGTTTTCCCAACATTGCGGCCACCGCCCCTCCCGAACGCCTGCGCTCCAACTTCATCAACGGCATCAAACAACTCCACTGCTCAGTCAGCTAATCCCACGGCGATAACACGCATGTCGATGAGCGCTAGCCTCGTCTGCCAGGCTCGCGGCTCTCTCGTGAGCTTGCTCCATCTCGTTCGCGTAGGCGTGATCGCTGGCTGGAGGGACTTCGCTCCGGGCCAGGAAGGCAAGGTAATGCGCCTGGTTCTCGATCCATTCGGATGCACGAGCATACGTCTCACGGGCGAGTTCGCAACTATGGTCGGTGGAGTTCACGTCGTAATGGCTGAGATCGTATTCGACTGAGCGCAAGCCAGTGGTAAGGAGCCTAGAGTCCCGGGCCACCAACCGGGCTGCTTGCACAGCGCTTCGCATGTCCAGATGGCCTCCGTTGAGACCATCGCTGATCTCGTCGATCCTGCGTTGATGGCTATTGAGGATCACGCTGACGTCGTCGAGGAACTCGAGGGGCTCCGTCGGAGGGGAAGGATCGCGCGGCTCGACCGGAGGTTCTAACGGCTTAGGATCGGGGAGCGGTGTCGGCGCGGGAGTCCTTGATGCTCGTTCGGGGATCGTCGCTTCCTGGCTTCGCAGCAAAACGAGCGAGTCGATGAGCGATTCGCTGCTGATCGCCCAGCCGATGCCGTCGACACCCAACTCGTACCACTTTTCGACGATCATTCCAACGACTGCCCCGCACTGATTTATAAGAGGGCCGCCACTGTTCCCAGCGTTGATACCGGCGTCGGTCTGTATGAGCAACCTGCGCTCGGCGTCGTATTCGTGGCGCGACACAACTCCGGTCCCGATGGATGCGGGGAGGGCCTCAAAGAGCGGATAGCCGATCGACCCGACCGCTACGCCGGGGGAAAGCGGCGAAGCGGCCCCGAATCGCAATGCCAAGATATCCGGAACGCTGGCCGTCAGTATCGCTACGTCACTCTTCGCGTCGCTCGCTAGAACGGTTGCCGTGAAGTCGTGGGAACTGTTCCGCAATCTCACCGTGCTGCTTTCTGTGACGATGTGCGCCGCGGTGACGAACTCATTACCACCGATGTAGAAGGCGCTTCCCAGACCGAGTTCACCGGACACGTAGACAAGTGTCTGGAACACGGAACCCACTACCGCGTTGAACGACTCACTGAATGTGCATGGGGCCTCCACGTCTTCCGGGGTGGGATCGTCCGGACTCTGTGTGAGTGGCCGTTCAACTCCTAGTTGCGCTTGTTGCGATGCCTCGCCGGTACTCGGGGGCTCGTCGTCCCCGCTCCCGCACGCCGCGGCGATAGCCATAAAAACGATGAGCACCGCTGAGGTGCAGACCCGCCTCGATGCCGTCACAACATTTCGCAGCCCGGAAAAAGGGCCGGTCTCCTCCCGCACAGGGTTCATCCGATGACGGTGATGGTTTCGATGGTCACTGAGGGGTCCGGGGCGCCACCGAGGTCGCTCTCAGGGTCATTTTGGTGGCTGTTGAGGATGTTCTCAAGCACATCGAGGCCCTCCGTTACCTCGCCGAACACAATGTAGGTGCCCTCGCCGTTCAGCAATGCCGCATTCTTGGTGACAGTGAAGAAGAACTGGGCGTCGCCGCTGTCGGGTCCAGTGCTGCGGGCCATGACCAGTTGTCCGGGTCTGTAGGTGAAGCCTACGCCCTCGTCCCACAGCCCATAGCCGGGGCCGGGGTCGCTCGCGTCGTTTGTATGCGGCGAACCGCCCTGCAAGATGCCGATGCTCGGGTCGCTGCGATGGATGAGGGTGCCATCGTAGTAGCCGAAGCGAGCCAGGTTCACGAAGCTGTTGACCGTGCCGGGCGCGTTGGCAACGTCCAGAGCCACCACGACGCGCCCTTTCGAGGTGTCGATCACGGCCTCGTACACCGCATTGAGGTCGATGCAAACGCCCGGCGGGCCAGCGAAGTCCAGCACCGGCGCCTCCACTCGCTCTATCGGGGCGCACGGCCCGCTTCCGTAGTCCGCCGGGATGTACGGAAAGTAGAAGGGGCCGGCAGCCGAGTCGTCGGTTCCCTCTTGAAGGCTGCCGCCGGCAGCCGAGTCGTCGGTTCCCTCTTGAAGGCTGCCGCCGGCAGCCGAGTCGTCGGTTCCCTCTTGAAGGCTGCCGCCGCCAGCCACTGTCGTGGCCTCCTCAATGCCAGGCTCGATCGTGTCGCCTTCGTTGCTGAAGTATCGCGCACTCAAACAACCTGCTCCAACCGCCAGTGCTATGACGGCCACCGCAATTGCGGCAACGATCGCCGCCCTCGCGCTTCGACTGCGCCGCGGCGGCAGCGCACTAAGGTAGTGATGCAGTTGCTGTATCTGCTCCTCGCTCAGACGGGGTTGGGGCTGCTGCTGGGTTGGCGGGGGCTGGGGTGGTTGCATCTGCTGCTCAATCTGGGGTTGGGGCTGCTGCTGGGGTGGCTGCTGCTGGGTTGGTTGGGGTGGCGGGGGTGGGGGTGGCGTTGGTGGGGGTTGGGGCTGCTGTGGCTGCATCTGCTGTTCACTCAGACGGGTTGTACGAGCACTTGAACGTAAGTACTCGCACCCATTGCGGGCGTGACTCGGCGGTCACGGCTTGCCAGAGTTGGCAATACGGGTCCTCTCCGTCGGGATTGAGGGTTTGGATGAAGAGGTCGCCCGCGTTGGGAACGTTGCCGCCCAAAAGGGGGTTGTTGTTCCCAACGAAGACAGAAGTGCCCTGCAAACCCGGCGCGCCTATACGCCCCTCCACACCCTGCGGACCGGCAGGACCAGCCGGACCCACCGGACCAGCCGGACCCACCGGACCAGCCGGACCACCAGCCGGACCAACCGGACCAGCAACACCCTGGGGACCCTGCAAACCCGGCGCGCCTATACGCCCCGCAACACCCTGGGGACCAACCGGACCAGCAACACCCTGGGGACCCACCGGACCAGCCGGGCCAGCCGGACCCCGCAAACCCGGCGCGCCTATACGCCCCGCAACACCCTGCGGACCCTGCAAACCTGCCGGACCCACCGGACCCACCGGACCAGCCGGGCCGCCTGCCGGACCAGCAACACCCTGGGGACCAACCGGACCCACCGGACCAACCGGGCCCGCCACACCCGCTACACCCTGGGGACCAACCGGACCCTCAGGGCCCCGCACACCCGCCACACCCGTCTCACCC